>NZ_JBAWDL010000024.1:0-2967 GCF_049590715.1 Flavobacterium sp. | reverse complement strand
AAGCGATTGTTTATAATACATTGCAAATGTACCGTCATGATCGATTGCATTATTTGAAGGAATTGCAGCATTTGGCTGTTAACGAAGGTTTTTTTGTAGGTGTTAAATTAGTTCGTGGAGCTTATCTGGAAAAGGAAAAAGAGCGCGCTTTCGCAAATAATTATCCTTCACCGATTTGTGAAACCAAAGAAATAACCGAGTCTCATTATAATGAAGCCATTTTGTATGTAATCGAAAATTTAGAAACAATGGCTTTGTTTCTTGGTACTCATAACGAAAAAAGCAACTATTACTTAATGGAATTAATCCAGGAAAAAGGAATTCAACCCACTGATACTAGAATCTGGTTTGGTCAATTGTATGGTATGAGTGATCATATTAGTTATAATTTGGCTCAAGAGCATTATAATGTTGCTAAATATTTGCCTTTTGGTCCAGTGAAAGATGTGATGCCATATTTAATTCGTAGGGCAGAGGAGAATACTTCGGTGGTAGGGCAAACCAATCGTGAACTGGAATTAATCAAAAAGGAAAGAGAGCGAAGAAAAAAGAGTAGGAAATAATTCTTAGTCTTCGACAAGCTCAGACTGACAGCGTTAATGGTATTTTTTATGATTCATCAAAATAAGAACAAATGTTTCTCTTTAGCCCTGACAGGAGCGGCATCCTTGTGGCGGGGGGATATATCCCGCCACAAGATATAGCGGATGGCAGGAACGGTGTTTCGTAAAATACCTGATCTTCTTGCTCCAAAAACAAAAAATAAAACTCCATTTCTATGACAGAAATGGAGCTTGAATTTATATTGAAATGTTTTTAAGAATGACTAAACTGTAAGTTGCTTAAATTTTTATAAATACCGTTTTCAAGTAAAATCAATTCTTTATGTGTACCTTTTTCAGAAATGGTTCCGTTGTCCAGCACTAAAATCTGATCCGCAGAACGAATCGTTGACAAGCGGTGTGCAATGATAATACTGGTTCTTCCTTGCATCAAAATTTCTAGCGCTTCTTGAACTAATTTTTCGCTTTCACTGTCTAATGAAGAAGTAGCTTCATCTAGAATCAAGATACTAGGGTTTTTAAGCAATGCACGTGCAATAGCAATACGCTGGCGTTGACCACCGGAAAGTTTGATTCCTCTTTCGCCGACAATAGTTTCAAATTTCTCTGGGAAACTTTCAATGAAATTCAAGGCATTGGCTTGTTTGGCAGCCACTAAAATTTCTTCGTCAGTAGCGTTTGGTTTTCCGTAAGCGATGTTTTCTTTGATAGTTCCACCAAAAAGAATCACGTCTTGTGGAACAATACTCATATTGCCACGTAACTCTTCTAAATCATACTCATAAATATTTTTACCGTCAATGATGATTTCACCACTAGAAATATCGTAAAAACGCAATAATAAAGAGGCAATCGTTGATTTTCCAGCGCCACTAGGTCCTACAACAGCTATTTTTTGACCAAAATCCGCAGTGAAATTTACGTCTTTCAATACTTGGATTTCTTTTCTAGAAGGGTAACTGAAAGCTACATTTTTGAAACTTACTGTTCCTTTCAACTTGGTCACTACAGACGTATGTGCTTGTGAATTGATTTTTTCTGGCGTTTCGTCTAGTAATTCAAAAACACGTTCGGTAGCACCTACGGCTTTTTGAATTTGGGCATACATCTCGGCAATTCCACCAAATGAAGCACCTATGAAAGTAGTGTAAAGTACAAATGAAATTAAATCTCCTACACCTTGTACTTCCCCTTTGATGGTTAATGTGATTCCGTACCAAACAACAGCAACAACGCAACCAAACAAACATAAGATGATAAAGGATGCAAAATAACCTCTGTATTGTCCACCTTTGATGGCGATGGCTACGATTTCCTTGATTTTATTTTTGTAACGTTGTAATTCGTACCACTCATTTGCGAAAGCCTTAACATTGCTAATTCCTTGTAAAGTTTCCTCAACGATTACTTGGCTTTCGGCTACTTTGTCTTGCGTCATTTTTCCATATTTACGAATAAATCTCCCAAAAATTACCGCAGCAACGGCAACAACTGGAACAACGCAAAGCATCATAAGGGTTAATTTAGGACTAATACTTCCTAAAATGACAAATCCACCGATAATCAAGATGAATTGTCTCAGGAATTCAGCTATAGTAGTAGTAAGCGTATCTTGTAATTGTGAAATATCAGCACTAATTCGGCTATTCAATTCACCAACACGTTTTTGAGAGAAAAACGACATAGGGAGCTTGATTAGATTCTCATACAGCGCAAATCGGATGTTTGATAAAGTATTCTCTGTGAAATTTACAAAAAGAGAGATTCTAAAGAAAGAAAATACTGCTTGAAGCGTCAGGATTCCCATTAAAGCAATAGCAATTTCATTAGCTTTATTTAAATCTTTATTGGTAACACAATCTACTAACATTCCCATAAGTTTAGGAAAAGCAAGGGCAGTGGCACTGGTTAATAGTAAAAAGACTAACCCGAGAAAGAATTTCCATTTGTGATTATGGGTGTAATTGAATATTCGTAAGGCTTTGTGTAACGAATTGGAGGTTAGTTTTGCTTTGGGTAAATCATTTTCTTTAAAACGAGCCATGGTGATATATTTGTTTCTACAAATGTAATATTATCAAAGGGTATTACAAAAAAAATATAAATCATTAAAGTATTGTGATTGAGTAACTAAAAAAAGAATGTTGTTTTTTTATTAATTTATTTTTAAAAAATGCTTGTAAATACAAAATCTAGTTCTATATTTGCACTCGCAATACAGAACAAGTATAGCAAAAATAAAAATAGGGCGATTAGCTCAGCTGGTTCAGAGCACCTCGTTTACACCGAGGGGGTCGGGGGTTCGAACCCCTCATCGCCCACAAAACTTCTCAAGAAATTGAGAAGTTTTTTTTTGCACTAAAATTTTATTTACAAGAATTTCTAAGTTGTTGATTATATAATT
>NZ_JBAWDL010000023.1:0-20286 GCF_049590715.1 Flavobacterium sp. | reverse complement strand
GCCCTGATCGAAGCGGCATCCTTTTTTATTTTACCCTGACAGGGTTCAAAACCCTGTCAGGGTAAAATAAAAAAGATATAGCGGAGAGCAGGAACCCAACTTTACTAAAAAATACCATACGCTCAGCTCCAAAAAATAAAAAAGTGGTATTGGTAGAGTATCAGTGGTTTAAAATCTTATCAACAATTCGACTCAGGGAATCTAAAATCAAAAATTAAATTTTACCTTTGACCTTTCATTAAAAACAACGATTATGGTTTACAAATTCAGAGCTATTCTAGATGCAGAAGAAGATATCTTTAGGGATATTGCGATATTGGAAGACGACACTTTAGAGGATTTACACAATGCTATTTTTAATGCCTTTGGATTTGATGGTATGGAGGTAGCTTCCTTTTATACTTGTGATGAAACTTGGAATCAGGAAGAAGAAATTCCGCTTTTTGACACAGGAGATGTTCCTGGTGAACAAAAAATCATGAGTGACTACCAACTGTCAGATATCATGGATGAAGAGAATACCAAAATCATTTATGTTTATGATTTCATCAATATGTGGACGTTCCTAGTGGAGCTTGCCGCTATTGAAGAAACTACCGCTGGTGCAATATACCCAGAAACTTTATTTGCTCATGGCGAAATCCCTGAAGAAGCAATCGAAAAGAATTTTGAAGCAGATAATGCCGATGATTTTTACGATGATTTTGAAGACGGTCTAGACGAAGATGATCTAGATATGTTTGAGGGCGATAGTAGTTTTGAAGACTACGGATTTGAGGAGAATTGGAATTAATATTTTGAGAGGCTAAGGTTCTGAGGGGCTTAGATTTTGAGTTTTTTTTGATTTTATTCGTGCGAATTTCTTACTTTTAAGAAAACTTGAATTTAAGAAAAATGAGCACCTTTAGAAACCTTTTGATTTGGCAAAAGTCAATGACCTTAACCACACAAATTTACCAACTAACAAGCACTTTTCCTAAAGAAGAAATCTACGGATTGACTTCGCAAATAAGAAGGTGTTCCATTTCAATTCCTAGTAATATTGCCGAAGGATATGGAAGAGAAAGCGATAAAGAATTTTTACGCTTTTTAAACATTTCAATTGGTTCACTATTTGAAATGCAAACACAACTTGAAATTGCAAAAAATATTGCATATATAAACGAAGACCTATTTAATAACTTATATGAGAATAGTCGTGAAGTAGAGCGGATGATTGTTTCTTTTATCAAAAAAATAAAAGAACGCAATTCACCCTCTTAGTATCTTAACTACTTAAAAACTCAGCACCTTATACCAATGATCAACTTATTTAACACGCACATTGACACACTTTCTATACACCGTGTAGGGAATAAAAGTCGTAATGAAGCTATTTTTTTATCAGAGCAACCCTTTAACCTTTCGGATGAAGTGGTGCCTCTTATCAAAGAGTTTTTCTTAAAACCTTTTAGAGAAAAAGAGGAGAATTATTATCAATTTGCTCATGAAGTAGATTTGGATTACAACGATATGTATAAATTTGCTTGCGAAATTTTTGACAATCCAACTACTTTACACGAAGGTTCTAAAAAAATCACCAAACATTTGTTTGAGCAATCCAATCACCCGCACATCAAAAACGGAGAAGTATATGTAACCTATTTGACTAATCTTTCTATTGATAATACTCCTGTTGATGCCATTGGAATTTTTAAAAGTGAGTTGCAAGCTGATTTTTTACAATTTGAAGAAAAGGAAACACACCTTGATATGATTTTGCAACAAGGAATCAACTTGAATAAATTAGACAAAGGTTGTATTATTTTTAACCACAAAAAAGAAGAAGGGTTCAAAATCCTTACTGTAGACAGTAACCGTTATGATGCGCGTTACTGGTTAGAGCATTTCTTATCAGTTGATGCTTTTGAGGATGAAAATTTTATTACTAAAAAGTATTTGAAATTTTGTCAAGGTTTTGCCAAAGACGTGGTTTTTCCTGCTGAGGATAAAAAAGAAGAAGTGATGTTCATGAACCGTTCTGTGAATTATTTTGCTAAAAACGATCAATTTGAAGAAACCAATTTCTTGAATGAAGTCTTAGACAATCCTGATTTGATTCCGGAGTTCAAAAACTACAAAGTGGACAAAGGAGAGAAATACAGTATTGAGGATGTAACTTCATTCCCAATTGCAAATGCAGCAGTTAGTGATGCTCGTAAATCAATTAAAAATGTGATCAACCTTGATACTAATATCCAAATCAAAATGGATTTTATCAATCCTGAAAGTGCAGAGAAATTTGTAGAAAAAGGATGGGATGAAGAAAAACAAATGTATTATTACTTAGTGTATTTCAATAAAGAACAAAAAAGCTAAATCTTTTTATATCCATAATTATAATCCTCAATTGTTAACTACAATTGAGGATTTTTTATAATTTATTAACGTTAACTTAACTTACATTGTGGGTTTTTACTTTGTTTTCATCAAAATTCATGTTTTTTATCGATTAAAGTAGTTATCTAGCTTATAATTAATATAACTTTAAAGAAACCAAAAACAATAAAAAATATCCTAATTATGAGCACAGTACAAACTCTTATGTCATTATTTGGCAAGAAAATTATTTGTAATTTATTTGGGCATAAAATGATAACAAGTAAAAATATCACCAAGCACGTTAAAGAATATAAGTGCAAAACATGCCAACTTGAGTTAACCAATATAGAAAATGGACATACAACTCACTTAACACCTGAATTAAGAGATATAAACGAAACTCTTTTTCAATTCAATAAAAAGCGAATATTAAGACTTGAAAATGTGTAACATTTATTTTCGCAAAAAAAATACTAATTTATTATTAAATCAAATTATTGAAAAAAAAATACTCAATCTAAAAGTAACAAAATAACCGCTATGATATGATGATGGTTATACAAAAACATCCCAAATTTCTATTCATAACGGTGAATATAAATTTGGGATGTTTTTGTAATGAGATTAAAATGATGAGTGATTTTTTATTTTAAAAAATTAGAACCCAGTTTTAAAAACATTGGCATTTTTATAATTTCTACATACAAACTCAAAAGCAGCTTCTAAAATAAATCCCATCGAACTGGCATTTTTAAAACTCATATCATTAGTATAACGATACAACTCCATTTTCAATCGATCAATATGCTCTTGTGGTGCAATAGCATCGTTACTCATTATTTTTAATAATTTCATAATTCGAGTTCCTGCTGAGGATACTCTCTTTGCTAATGCTGCTCGTTCTTCGTTCTTATATTGTTCGATTGAAGTTGCTTCTAGTTTATTTTTAATTAACTGAATCATCGGGTAATTTTCCTTAAAAAATTGAGGACGGTAAATTTTGAAATTACCTTCATAACATTGTTGATCAAAATCGATAGGACGAATTCGATACACAACTTGATCAAAGTCATGAATAGGCAGAATCACATAATTGTAAGCACGCATGTCACCAAGAAGCCGAATCATACAACGTTCATTGAACTTTACAAACTCTTTAGCTATTTGAGATTTTTCTGTTTCATTACAATTATTTAATAAGGTTTCCATAAACACATCTCCTGGAATACCTATAATATGTTCTTCGATCAAAGTATCCCCATGAACTAAAAAGTTGATTTTATCAGGTGACAATATATGTTCTAATTCTAGTCCATATATCCTTGAAGCATCTGCTTTTTTGATATAAAAATGGACATAATTATCATTCAGAATATTTCGGACTTTAATTCTAAAAGGTTTTGAGTTTCCAAAGGTGCAATAATCGATCGCATCTATATTCAAAAATTTGATAATATCTGAATTTCCATCAGAATGAAGTAAGGAATAAATCTTCTTTAAAATCAAATCGATCTCATTTCTTTCAAATTCATTATAATATACACGTACCCATAACGTATCCTTATCATGCTTATCATAAACAGTGATAGAGCCTGAAAAACGCAACAAATCATCATAACATACCGAAACATCAGAAACACGGTCGTATTTTTCTAAATAATCGTGTAAAGTGTTATTAATTGGATAAGATGGTTTTTTAAACAAAACAGAAGAATCACTCATGGCTATAGGCTTTATTGCAAATTTACATTAATTAAATCCTTTATTTATTGAAATTCAAACAGAATTTAGGATTAATCATTCTACTTAAGATAAAGAATAATTTTGGTTACAAGGTTAAAATTCTTACTAAAACTTAATTAAGAGCCAACAAATTTTTTTTAAGTTTTATTTAACATTCAATAAATTAACAATATCTATTTCTTGAAGTCTAATGTGAAATAAATTATTGCTATTTTTATCACTATGAAAAAAAGCCTACTCGTTATATTGATATTACTATCATACAGTTGTTTCGCTCAATTTAGCAAAACACATTATATCCCCCCTGTTACATGTAATACCAATATGGCTTATGATCATTATTTTTATATCTCTACTCCGAGTACTACCAATGTGAATTTTAAAATAATTGCAATTGGTGGTACTGTCATTAATGGAGTTGTAAATAATACTACTCCTTATGTCTATACTATAGGAATAGGCACAAACACTCAATTAATGCTTCCAAAAACGGAGGCAGGAAAAATAATTAAAAACAAAGGTTATATTGTTGAAGCTGACGATATGATTTATGTAAGTATGAGGGTTAATGCTTCACATAATAATCAAAATAACTCCAATAGTCATGCTGGTGGATTAGTTTCAAAAGGAAATAGTGCGTTAGGAACTATTTTTAGATTAGGTGCGATGTTTAATCCTGCACCTGATGGTTCCTTATTGAATTTTGCTTCGGTACTAGCTACAGAAAACAATACTAAACTAACCATTTCAAATATTCCTAACGGTGCTGTTCTTACGGATGGTACAATTATAAATGGCCCCATCACCATCAATTTGAATAAAAATGAAAGCTATGTATTGGCTTTAGAAAACTATAGTAATATTATTTCCAATAGTTCCAAAATGATAGGAGCTTTAGTTGAAACAGACAAACCTGTGGCGGTTAATTCTGGTTCGTTTGGAGGAAGTAACGGTACATCAACAACTTCAAGAGATGTAGGTTTTGACCAAATTGTTTCTTTCGAAAAAACAGGTCATGAATACGTATTTGTAAAAGGGTTAGGTTCAGACGATCTAGAGCGCGTTTTGCTAATCGCTCAAATAGATCAAACGAAGATTTATATAAATGGAAATACAACTACTCCTTATATTACACTTAGTAAAGGAGAATATGCAGATTTAGATGGCAGTAATTTTATAAATGGAAATTTATACGTTACTAGTAGTGAAAATATTTTCACTTATCAAAGTATTGGAGGAAAAGGGGCAAATTCTGCAAACCAAAATCTATTTTTTGTTCCTCCCATAAGCTGTACGACCCCTAGAATTGTTGACAACATTCCGATGATTCAATTTATTGGAACTGCAACTTATACAGGTGGTTTAAATATTGTTACAGAAACTGGTGCAACAGTAACCATAAACAATACACCTATCACAACTACCCCTGTCCCTATTACAGGAAATCCAGGATTAGAACGCTATACAATCGATGGTCTTACTGGTAATATATCTGTAAAATCTACCAAGCAAGTTTATGTATCTTATTTTGGCACCAACTTAGCGGCTACTTATGGTGGTTATTATTCAGGATTTGATACCAAACCAGAAGTAACTTTTAGCAAAACGGACCTTAATCTTTCAGCTTGCATACCTAATATTGTCTTAAAAACAAGTACCATATCCTCCTATGATGCCTTTCAATGGTTTTTTAATGATGCTGAAATTACAGGAGCTATTACAAATCAATACACTCCAACGGCTCCAGGCTATTATGCTGTACGAGGAAGTATCACTGGTTGTCCAAGTACTATTCCTTTATTCTCAGATAAAATTCCTGTCAGCGAATGTCCATCAGATATTGATAATGATATTGTTAATGACAATATCGATCTAGATAACGATAATGATGGCATTATAAATTGTATAGAATCTTATGGAAATCAAAATATAAATATGTCAAATAGTACTACTGGAACCGTTGCTGTAGATACCTATTCAAATACATTTTCAGGTACTACTTCAACTTCAACTAATGCTAGTACAACTCCTTTTATAGGCAATATAAATGGTTCTTTTGTTACAGAAATTCCAGCAGGTCTAGATAGTTCCGTTAAATACAAAATGACTTTTAATCAACCTATTTCGATTGGAATGGAATATGTTACTAATGCTAACGCTACCGACTTATTAAATTCGAATGGGGAATTTATTGTGAATTCTGATATAAATAAAACAATTACAATATTAAATCCATCCAACCAATTATTGATTGACACTAATTATGATGGCATTTATGAAAGTGGCGTAACTCAATATTCCTCTTTTGAAATTCGGTTTAGATTAAACAATGTGATTCCTTTGACTGCTGGAACAGGAGATTTTAAATTCCTTACTTCATTAACCAATACGTTTAGCATCACTCACAATAACTTATCTGAGAATGACGCAAACAAAGCTACCTTTACACTTTATGCTATTTGTGTACCTAAAGATACTGATGGAGACGGTACACCAGATCAATTAGACACTGACAGTGATAACGATGGTATTTTAGATATTATTGAAGTACAACAAAACAATGCATTAGCTTTAACAGGGAGCGATGCTAATAAAGATGGTATTGATGATGCTTTCGCAAATGGTTTAACACCAATTGATACAGACAACGACGGAATTCCTGACTATATTGATTGGGACAGTGACAATGATGGAATTCTCGACATTGACGAATCAGGAACAAATGCCACAAATCCTGACATAGATAATGACACTATTAAAAACTATAGAGAATTAGACAGTGACAATGACTTATGTTTAGACGTTATTGAAGCAGGTTTTTCAGATTTAAATAATGACGGGATATTAGGTAACAGTCCTGTTACCGTAGATGCAAAAGGAAAAGTCATCAGTGCTTTTGACGGATATACAACACCAAACAACAACTACATTATCCCAACACCAATACTAATTACAACACAACCAACTGCAACTCCTTTTTGCGAATTACAAAACAGCACCATTACTATTGCATCCAATGGAGATAGCTTCCAATGGCAATTATCAACCGATGGTACAACTTGGAACCCAATAGCAAATAACACAACCTATTCAGGTGCTACAACGAATACTTTAGCTATAACCACTGCTGCAATTAGCATGGATGGATATAAATATAGAGTATTCCTTAATAGAAATAGAAATTCTTGCGGACTATTATCAGCAGAAACAACACTAAAACTATATAGCTTACCAGTAGTTAACGACATCACAATAGTACAATGCGATGATGATACAGATGGTTATACAGCATTCAATTTAACAGTTAAAAACAACGAAATAAGCAGTGATGCAGCTAATGAAACAATTAGTTTTTATACTTCACAATCAGGAGCAACAACAGCTAATGTATCCGAATTGATTCCTAACCCAATAGCATTTACAAATACAAGTCCTACTATGGATGTATGGACTAGAGTTATTAATTCTAATGGCTGCTTTAAAGTTTCAAAAATCACATTAAAAGTAAGTACCACAAATATCCCAACTACCTTCAATAAAACTTTTGAAGTGTGTGATGATTATATTGATCATGTAAATAATGATAAAGATGGAATAGCCTCTTTTGATTTTAGCAGTAGTACAGGCGACCTAATGGCACAACTCCCTCCTTCAGCTTCCACTTATAGTATCAAATATTATGCAAATCAAACAGATGCTTTAACTGAAACAAACGAAATTTCCAATACAACAAACTATAGAAACCTACTTTCTCCACACCAACAACTGATATGGGTTAGAGTGGATAGTGACTTAGAAAATGCTTGTTTTGGAATAGGCCCTTATATTAAGCTTCAAGTTAATCCAAAACCAGCTATTAATCTGAATGAAAATGGATTAGAGGATGTGCTGGTATGTTCTAATCTTCCAACTTATATAGTGACTTTAGATGCAGGAATACAAGATGGAAGTCCTACTACTAATTACACTTATGTATGGTCAAAAGAAGGAGCAATTATACTAGGAGCAACAAATTCTACACTCGATATAAACGAAACCGGAAATTATAGTGTTGAAGTAACATCAATAGCGTCAGGATGTAGTCGAATAAGAAATATTAAAGCAACTCCATCGAATATTGCAACCATAACTACAATAGATGTGAGTGATTTAACTGAAAACAATTCAATAACTATTAACGCTACAGGTCCTGGAAAATATGTTTACGGTATAGATGGGCAAGATAGTTTTTACCAAGAGTCAAATGTTTTCGAGAATGTATCCTTAGGAGTACATGCAGTGTACGTAAAAGATTTAAATGGATGTGGATCTGTAAGTAAAACTGTTACAGTTGTTGGTGCCCCTAAATTTTTTACACCAAATAATGATGGCTTCAACGATTATTGGAACATACAAGGAATAACAAATACAAACCTCAAATCTCAAATTGAGATATTCGATCGCTATGGAAAACATTTAAAAACATTAACCCCATTAGATCAAGGATGGAATGGAATCTATAACGGATATCTTCTCCCTGCTGATGATTATTGGTATACGCTTAAATTAGAAGATGGACGAGAAGCTAAAGGACATTTTAGTTTAAAAAGATAATAGCATTTTAAATAAAACATTGATACTGAATTCTAAAGATCGAATTCATTGCTGGTTTTGAGAAGAATATTATGATTTTATTGTAACTTTGAGAAAAGGCACTAAAAATGATACATTACAATCATAAAAAACTATTACTAACCTAAATCGCTGTAAAAATGAAAAATTTAAAATTACTCTTTCTCGCCCTGATTGTCCTATTTTCTTTTTCAATAACTAAAGCTCAAAATAAAAAAATTGACATTTCTAAAAGTCTCATCACTTGGACAGGAAAAAAAATAACAGGAGAACATCAAGGAACCATTAAATTCAAAGAAGGTGTCCTTGTTTTCAAAAATAACAAAATAATTGATGGAAATTTTGTTGCCGATATGAATACATTAACGAATACTGATCAAACTGGGAGCTCAAAAGCAAAACTCGAAGGTCATTTAAAATCTGATGATTTTTTTGGTACTGATAACTTCAATACTGCTTTATTAGATTTCAAAAGTAGTACAGGTAAAGGCAAAAATACTTATACTATTACTGCAAATTTGACAATCAAGGGAGATACACATCCAGTCATTTTTGACTTAGTTGTAAAAGGAAATACTGCAACAGCCAATGTATCTGTAGATCGAACAAAATATAACATTAGATATGGATCAGGAAGCTTTTTTGATGACTTAGGTGACAAGACAATATATGATATATTTGATTTAAAAGTAGATTTAGTCTTTTAAATTTAATTATAATACATATTTTTAGTATTTAAAATTTGAAAAATCAAAATTCATTTCTATATTTGTAGCAACAAAAAGAATTATGATAACAATTACAAACAATACTTGGTGGTTGAACAATTTACGTCAAACGTCGTGAACAAAGCTCCTATAGTATTGTAAACTATAAATAGATAAAGGCTTGTCATCACGACAAGCCTTTTTTACGTTAATTCAAATACGATTCAGTGCTAATTAATCCTTAAAAATTATTTCTATTGAAACCTTTTATACTAAAAACACACTACAAGCAAATTCTAGCAGACACCATTACTCCTGTGAGTGTTTATCTAAAAATTAGAGATAAGTTCCCTAATAGTTTATTACTGGAAAGTAGTGACTATCACGGAAGTGATAATAGTTTCTCCTACATATGTTGCAATCCTATCGCTTCAATAAAAATCGAAAATGAAACGATCTATAAATCATACCCTGACGGAACTACTGAAAGCATTGCCATCGATTCTAAAACGAATATTCCTGATATTATTCAAGAATTTTCAGGTCAATTTAAATCAGAAAAAAATGATTTTAAATTCATCAACAATGGATTGTTTGGATATATCTCTTATGATGCTGTTCGTTATTTTGAAAAAGTAACCATTGCAAAAAAAGAAAACAGTAATACAATTCCTGATATCTATTATGCGGTGTACCAAAACATCATTGCCATCAATCATTTCAAAAACCAAGCGTATATTTTCAGTCATAGTTTAGATGGTAGAAACAACATATCTGAATTAGAGCAGTTGCTACAATCTAGAAATTTAGCGACTTATAAATTCATTAAAGATGGAGAAGGATTCTCCAATCTAACTGACCAAGAATTCAAACAAAATGTGGCTTTGGCTAAAAAACATTGCTTCCGTGGTGATGTATTCCAATTAGTGTTGTCTAGACGTTTTACACAAGGATTCAAAGGAGATGAATTTAATGTCTATAGAGCGCTGCGAAGCATTAACCCTTCCCCATATTTATTCTTTTTTGATTATGGTGATTTTAAAATATTTGGTTCTTCACCAGAAGCCCAAATTATTGTAAAAGATCGCAAAGCTGAAATACATCCAATTGCAGGTACTTTCAAACGTACTGGTGATGATGAAAAAGATGCAGTTCTTGCTAAACAATTATCTGAAGATAAAAAAGAAAATAGCGAACACGTAATGCTAGTTGACTTAGCTCGTAATGACCTTAGCAGACACGGACACAATGTACACGTTGAAAAATACAGAGAAGTACAGTTCTTTTCACATGTCATTCATTTGGTTTCAAAAGTGACTGGTCATTTACATGAAAATGCTACCGCTTTGCAAGTAGTAGCTGATACTTTTCCTGCGGGAACTTTGAGCGGTGCCCCAAAACACAGAGCAATGCAATTAATCGAAGAATACGAAAAAACCAATCGTAATTTTTATGGTGGCGCTATTGGTTTTATGGATTTTGAAGGCAACTTTAACCATGCAATTATGATTCGTACATTCTTAAGTAAAAACCACCAATTGCACTCTCAGGCAGGAGCTGGAATAGTAGCTAGTTCTGACGAAGAAAGTGAAATGGAAGAGGTTTATAATAAACTAAGAGCTTTGAATACAGCTTTGGATTTGGCAGAAACGATATAATTTTTTTAAAATGGGACAAATCAAAATATTTGGAATTAAGCAAGAATTACATCCTATACGAGAACAATTATCATTAATTCTTCAAGAATGTATGTTTGAAGCTTTTCAATATCCTAAAGAAAAAAGAGCGCATCGTTTTATTTATATTGATGAAGATAGCTTCTTTTATTTTGAAGGAAGAACGAAAAAACATACCCTAATAGAAATAAGTTCTTTTGAAGGAAGAAGTATTGAAGCTAAAAAAAAGCTATATCAACTTATTTTTGAAAAATTTCAAAAACAATTGCAAATTGCAGCAATGGATGTTGAAATTACCATATTTGAAACTCCAATGCATAATTGGGGAATACGAGGTAAAAGCGGAGATGAATTAGCATTAAATTACAAAGTTAATATTTAGACAAAATGAAAAAAATACTAGTCATAGACAATTACGATAGTTTCACTTACAATTTAGTGCATTATCTAGAGGATTTAAATTGTGAGGTTACCGTTTATAGAAACGATGAGTTTGATATTGATGAAATTGCCCATTTCGATAAAATAGTACTTTCACCTGGCCCTGGAATTCCTGATGAAGCAGGTTTACTAAAACAAGTAATCGAAAAATATGGGCCAACTAAAAGTATTTTTGGCGTATGCCTAGGGCAACAAGCGATTGGCGAAGTCTATGGTGGAACCTTATCCAATCTTGATAAAGTGTACCACGGAGTTGCCATGAATATCAAAACAGTTGTGGATGATGAAATCTTGTTTCAAGGTTTAGATAAAGAATTTGAAGTAGGTCGTTACCACTCATGGGTAGTAGATCCTACTTTACCAGAAGTATTAGAAGCTACATCATTTGATGAAAATGGTCAAGTAATGTCACTGCGTCACAAGAAATTTGATGTAAGAGGAGTACAGTTTCATCCGGAGAGCGTACTGACTCCTGATGGAAAAAAAATGCTTGAAAACTGGGTAAAAAGTTAATACTAAACCAAACATTATTTCAAACAGAAAAAAGATTACCATAGAATTTGTTCTCCAGCACCCTAGCCGTATAAAAAATGAAAAACACATTAAATCGATTAATCAATCACGAAATACTCACTAAAGAAGAAGCCAAAAATGTATTGGTAAACATCTCTAGCGGCAATTACAATCCCAGTCAAATAGCCGCTTTCCTTACGGTCTATATGATGCGTAGCATTAGTATTGATGAGTTAGCTGGTTTTAGAGAAGCATTACTTGAATTGTGTATTCGAGTAGATTTATCAGACTACAATACCATTGATTTATGTGGAACTGGTGGTGATGGCAAAGACACATTTAATATTTCGACTTTGGCTTCCTTTGTCGCTGCTGGTGCAGGGATCAAAGTAGCTAAACACGGAAATTATGGTGTTTCTTCAATTTCTGGTTCGAGTAATGTAATGGAACAAATGGGAATCAAATTTAGTAATGATACTGATTTTCTAAAAAAATGTATGGATAAAGCAGGAATATGTATTTTGCATGCTCCACTATTTCACCCAGCTATGAAAAACGTAGGTCCTATTCGTAAAGAATTAGGTGTAAAAACTTTTTTCAATATGTTAGGCCCAATGGTGAACCCAGCCTTTCCACAAAACCAATTGGTAGGTGTTTTTAATTTAGAATTAGCTCGAATGTACGGTTATTTATATCAAAATACCGATAGAAATTTCACCATTTTACATTCTTTAGACGGTTATGATGAAGTTTCCTTGACTTGTCCTACCAAGTTCATTTCGAATACCAAAGAAGGAGTTTTGAATCCATCGGATTTTGGAGTGAGCCCCTTATTAGAATCAGAAATTGCTGGAGGAAAATCTATTGAAGAATCAGCAAAACTATTTACAACTATTATTTCTGGAAAAGGAAATGAAGCGCAATCCCATGTAGTTTGTGCCAATGCGGCTATGGCTATTGCAACCGTTAGAGGTTGTACGCCTCTTGAAGGTTTTGAACAAGCCAAAGAAAGTTTGTTTTCAGGAAAAGGGCTTGAAGCACTCAACACGTTAAAGATTTTGAGTAGTCAAATTAATTTATAATAAAAGCTGTTAGAATCCATTCTTTTTAAATTCAAATAATATGAAAAAATCCATTACTACAATTGCATTTCTTTTCATTTTACTTTTTACTGTAGCTTCTCATAGTCAAACTAATACAGTTATCAAGAAGGATTCTTTAAAGTCCAAAGATTCTTTAAATACGGTTCTTCTTAAGCAATATAACAATAAAATTGCTAAAATTGAAGAACAGCGCATTCAAGACTCCATTAAGAAAGTAGCCTTGGAAGTGCAATTGAGAGCGCTTAAAACAACCGATAATTTAAAGAAAGAACAGCTACAAAAACAGTTAGAAGAGCTTAGTAATCAAGAAAAGGATCGCATTGAAAAGAAAAAAACGCAAATAAATTCGTTACGTTCTACTGCAAAAGGAGATCCTGTGATTGGTTTTTTTAACGATACGTTATTTGTAATATACAGTAAACTTGGCAGCTTTTCCTCTAATGATAGAGCTACGACAGTTAGCACAAGGATAAAACAGCTAGGGGGACATTTTACTTTTTCTAAGGATTCACTAAAAATTATTCCATCAGAAACGACCGTAGACATCATTTATGGTGAAAAAATAATCACGAGTATTTCTGAAAATGATGCTATTTGGAATGATCAAACCAAGGAATCACTAGCTAAAAATTACCAAGCTATAATTGCAAATGCCATAATTCATTATAAAAATGAAACAAGTACTTCGACATTAATAAAAGAAATTGGTACTGCCCTATTGATTTTGATTATTTTGATTATTGCATTGAATTATGTCAATCGCTTTTTTAATTGGACGCCCATAAAAATTGAAGAACAAAGAGGAAAACGTTTAAAAGGGTTTACAGTAAAAAATTATACCTTATTTGATGTAGACAGACAGGTTTCGGTTATTTTATTATTTAACAAATTATTGAAGTGGATTGTTAATCTCGTGCTGATTTATGTGACTTTACCCATATTGTTTGGTATTTTCCCTTGGACTAAAAATTTTGCAAGCACGCTTTTTGGTTATGTATTAAATCCTTTGAAAAATATTGCATTAAGCATTTGGAATTACTTACCTAATTTAGTTACCATTATAGTAATCTTTTTTGTATTTCATTATGTTCTAAAAGGGATACATTTTTTAAAAAATGAAATAGCAAAAGGAAATTTACAATTAAATGGTTTCTATCCTGAATGGGCAAATCCAACCTACCAAATCATAAGAATCGCTTTATATGCATTTATGTTTGTGTTGATTTTTCCGTATTTACCTGGAAGTGATTCTCCTATCTTTCAAGGGGTTTCTGTTTTTCTTGGTTTTTTACTTACATTTGGTTCTTCGGGTTCTTTATCAAATGTAATTGCCGGTATTGTATTGACATATATGCGATTATTCAAAATTGGTGATCGAGTAAAAATTGGTGATGTAACTGGAAATGTAATCGAAAAATCACTTTTGGTTACCCGAATTAAAACCATCAAAAACGAAATTATTTCCATTCCTAACTCAACCGTTATGAATAGTCATACTACGAATTATACCAGTGAAACATTAGCCCAAGGTTTGATTATATACACCACTGTAACTATTGGATATGATGTTCCTTGGAAAACCATTCATCAGGCCTTATTAAACGCTGCTGACAGAACTAATTTATTATTAAAAGAACCAAGTCCTTTCGTTTTACAAACGAGTTTAGAAGACTTTTATGTGTCCTACCAAATTAATGCACATACAAAAGATGCTAATAAACAAGCCGTAATTTATTCAGATTTACATCAAAACATACAAGATTGCTGTAATGAAATGGGGATTGAAATCCTTTCTCCTCACTACCGAGCAGCAAGAGACGGAAATAGAACTACTATTCCTGAGAACTATTTACCCAAAGACTACAAAACACCTAGTTTTAGTGTAAATACTAACAAGGAATAAATAGAAACCAAAAAAGATTTAGGGAAAAAATTAATAAAAGACATCAAAGACAATATAGAATAATAAAAAGTTAAAGTTTCAAAATAGGAACTTGAAACCTGAAACAAAAAATTAAAAATGAACATTTTAGACAAAATCATAGTTGACAAAAAACGAGAAGTCGTTCTTAAAAAATCTATCATACCCGTTTCACAATTAGAAGCTTCGGTATTTTTTGAAAAGAACACCATTTCCTTAAGTACTAATTTAAAAAACAGTACTTCTGGAATTATTGCAGAACACAAACGCCGTTCACCTTCAAAATCAGTGATCAATCATGGTTTTACTGTTGAAGAAGTAGTTAAAGGATATGAAGATGCAGGTGCTTGTGGCATCTCCGTTTTGACAGATGGCAAATACTTTGGTGGTTCATTAGACGATTTATTATTGGCTAGAGCCAGTGTGCAAATTCCATTGTTACGCAAAGAATTCATTGTTGACGAATACCAAATCCTAGAAGCAAAAGCCTATGGAGCCGATTTAATTTTGCTTATCGCAGCCGTTTTGACTCGTGACGAAATCAAATCACTTTCGGAGTTTGCTCAAGGTTTAGGACTCGAAGTTCTATTAGAAGTTCACAACCAAGAAGAATTAGAAAAATCGATTATGCCAACCTTAAACATGATTGGTGTAAATAACAGAAACCTAAAAACATTCGAAGTAAGCCTTGATTTCAGTAAGCAACTAGCAGATCAAATACCAAATGATTTTGTAAAAGTCTCTGAAAGCGGTATCTCTTCTATCGAAGCCATCAACGAATTAAAACCTTACGGTTACAAAGGATTCTTAATTGGAGAGAACTTCATGAAAACAGATAATGCCGGTAAAGCAGCAACGGAGTTTATTAGTCAACTTTAGCACTTAGTCCTTAGTGACTAGTAATTAGTGAAAAGGGATAAGTTTAAAAGCAAAATTAGGTAATACTATAAAGAAAGTAAAAATGAATAATTCAACCCAACATAACACAACGCCTCCCTTCCGCCATGGCGGAAAAACTGGGGTGGGGATTAAAATCTGTGGTATGAAATATCCCGACAATATCGTCGCGTTAGGAGCACTCCTACCCGATTATATGGGATTTATTTTCTGGGAAAAATCGGCTCGCAATTTTGAGGGGATTATTCCTGCCTTGCCGTCATCTATTAAGAAAACAGGGGTTTTTGTCAATGAAACCGTTGCTAATATAGTTGGTAAAGTTTTTGAACACGACCTACAAGCGGTTCAATTACACGGCAAAGAAAGCGTTGCCTATTGCACAGAACTTAAAAGCGAGTTAAAAAAAAGTAAACCAGCACAGTCACAGACTGAAATCATAAAAGTTTTTTCTATCTTAGACGACTTTAATTTTGATGTTTTAGCACCCTTTGAATCCGTTTGTGATTATTTTCTTTTTGATACCAAAGGGAAGCTTCCGGGAGGCAATGGAACCACATTTGACTGGACAGTCCTAAAAGACTATCCGTCCTCTAAACCCTTCATCCTCAGTGGTGGAATAGGACTGGACGAAATGGATGCTGTTAACGAAATATTAAAGACAAATTTGCCTATTTATGTCATTGACCTAAATAGCAAACTAGAAATAGAACCTGGATTAAAAAACATACAATTGTGTAAAGACGTGATTAATTGCATCTCAAACATAAAAAAATAATCATGCCGTACGGACAGCTCGCAAGCTGTCCCTACAAATAAAATAAAAATAAAAACATGACATCATATAACGTAGATGAAAAAGGCTATTATGGCGAATTTGGGGGGGCATACATCCCTGAAATGTTGTATCCTAATGTAGAAGAATTACGCCTACAATACCTAACTATTACCGCTCAACCTGAGTTCAAAAAGGAATTTGACCAATTATTGAAAGATTACGTGGGTCGCCCTAGCCCCTTGTATTTTGCGACACGTTTGTCTGAAAAATACGGAACTAAAATTTATTTAAAGCGGGAAGACCTGAATCATACAGGAGCACACAAAATTAATAATACGATTGGCCAAATCTTAGTTGCTAAAAAACTAGGTAAAAAACGTATCATTGCTGAAACTGGAGCAGGACAACACGGTGTGGCTACGGCTACCGTTTGTGCTTTGATGGGATTAGAATGCATCGTTTATATGGGCGAAATCGACATTGAGCGTCAAGC
Source organism: Flavobacterium sp. (assembly GCF_049590715.1). Lineage (GTDB taxonomy): Bacteria > Bacteroidota > Bacteroidia > Flavobacteriales > Flavobacteriaceae > Flavobacterium. The sequence continues at coordinate 3,045 of NZ_JBAWDL010000023.1, read as the reverse complement.
GCCAAACGTTGCCCGTATGAAAATGCTTGGAGCAACCGTTCGTCCCGCATTATCAGGTTCTCGTACGTTAAAAGATGCAACTAATGAAGCCATTCGCGACTGGATCAACAATCCTGTGGACACCCATTATATTATTGGTTCTGCTATTGGGCCACACCCTTACCCAGATATGGTGACTCGTTTTCAGAGCATTATTTCAGAGGAAATCAAATGGCAGTTAAAAGAAAAAGAAGGACGTGAAAATCCTGATTATGTAATCGCTTGTATTGGTGGCGGAAGCAACGCTGCTGGAACTTATTACCACTTTTTACACGAGCCTGAAGTGGGAATCATCGCTGTCGAAGCCGCTGGAAAAGGAGTGAATAGCGGTCACAGTGCTGCCACTAGTAAACTCGGAAAAGTGGGCGTTATTCATGGTTGTAAAACCTTGTTGATGCAAACGCTTGATGGTCAAATCACCGAGCCTTATTCTATATCCGCAGGATTGGATTACCCTGGTGTTGGTCCTATGCACGCGCATTTAGCAACCACAGGTCGTGCCGAATTTTATTCGATTACAGATGAGGATGCTATGAAATCTGGTTTAGAATTATGTAAACTCGAAGGGATTATTCCAGCGATTGAATCTTCACACGCTTTAGCAGTTTTAAATGAGAAAAAATTCAAACCTACTGACGTTGTCGTAATCTGTTTATCAGGTCGTGGTGACAAAGATTTGAGCACTTACATTGATTTTTTCAATTTGTAGGAACGTTAAGAGTCAAAAGTTAGGTGTTAGAAGTAAAATGATGAAACTCAGCAAAAACTAACCCCTCCCTTAACTCACAACCTATAACTAATAACCCATAACCTAAAAAAATGGCAAAATTATTCGCATACGGAACTCTAAAAGACATAGATACTCAGCAAACCATTTTTGGTCGTATACTCAAAGGAGAACCTGATGTACTTAAAGGATTTACCATCTCTGAAATCAAGATTGAAGAAGAATTTGGTATTGCAAAATATCCCATATTAGAAGAATCTGAAGACCCAAAAGACGTAGTGAGTGGTATATTGTTCGAAATAACCGAAGAAGACATTAATCTTGCTGACACCTATGAAGGATTGCATTACAAACGCATCGAAGTGACCTTACAGTCTAAAGAAAATGCTTGGGCGTATATCGTGACGAACTAAACTTTCCTAAATAAAAAAGTACAGATACAGCATCTGATAAAAAACATACGAATGAACAGAATCAATCAAAAATTACAAGAAGATAAAAAGATACTTTCCATCTATTTTTCAGCCGGATACCCTAATGGCAACGAAACCGTTCAAATCATTGAAGATTTAGAAAAAAATGGTGTCGATTTAATCGAAATTGGTTTGCCTTTTAGCGATCCGTTAGCTGATGGACCAACTATACAAGCCAGCTCAACGACCGCTTTACACAACGGTATGACAACCGAAGTTTTATTCAATCAATTGAAAGACATTCGTAAAACTGTTTCGATTCCGCTGATTATTATGGGTTATTTCAACCCAATGATGCAATACGGTGTAGAAGCTTTTTGTGCCAAATGTGCTGAAATAGGAATCGATGGACTTATCATTCCAGACCTTCCCGTTGATGTTTATGCTGACGAATACCAAGCTACTTTTGAAAAATACGGTTTAATCAACGTATTCTTAATCACGCCACAAACCAGCGACGAACGCATTCGTTTTATTGATAGCGTTTCTAATGGATTTATCTATATGGTAAGTTCAGCAAGTGTAACAGGATCACAATCTGGTTTTGGAAACACACAAGAAGATTATTTCAAGCGTATTGCAGGAATGAACCTAAAGAACCCACAAATCATTGGTTTTGGAATCAACAATGCCGAAACTTTCAAGCAAGCTACGAAATACGCTAAAGGAGCGATTATAGGTAGTGCCTACATCAACCACCTTACCGAAAACGGAAGCAACAAAAATGCCGAATTCGTGAAAGCCATTCGATAAAATTTTTATAAATTCTTCTAAACCGCTAATTCTGAAATTATTTTTTTGAATTAGCGGTTTTATTATTATAAGATTACCTCTTCGTATTTTGGTTTAGAATGAAATCTAATTCATGTAATAATTATACATAAACCACTATTAATAAATACACTAAATCAATAATTTACTTTTTTACAATAAAATTAAAAACAAGATTTAGCATATAAAATTCGTTCCATTGGGTCTATTATTTTCAAAAGTAGCTATTACAAAACACTAAAAATAAACGATTCCGAAGGTGCAATCGTCATCGGTACAATTCCTTCACCATTGCTAACTGTTAGTGTTACTTTAGTTTTCTTATACAATTGATCTACTAATTTATAATATCCATCTACTAATCCCCATTTTTCGATCACGAGATTCGGTATTCTTAATCCGAATGAACTGCTATTATCTGATGAAAAATTAGCTACCACAATCAGTTTTTCAGTCTCTGACCAGCGTACATAACTGTATATTCCCGTATCATATCCTTCTACATGGTAGCGATTTGCATATTGAATTTCTTGAAACTCTCCCATTAAAGCTGAACTTTCTATGGTAAAATTCAACAATCGCTTGTAAAAATCACGTAACGAAGCTTCACTTTCAGATAATTGACCACCGTCAAACTTGCCATTGTTCATCCATCTTTGGTGCGCAGGAACACCCACATAATCAAAAATAGATGTCCTAGAACGCGTGCCAAAACCACCGTCTTCATTAGCAGCTTCACCTACTTCTTGACCAAAATAAATCATCACAGGTGCTGTACTAATCGTTGCCGAAACCACCATCAAAGGTTTTCCCCGTTCGGCTGTACCAGCAAACTCAGGACTTGCTAGACGTTGTTCATCATGATTGTCCAAGAATTTCAACATATGATGCTCAATACCGCCCAAGTGTTGCTGAATATGTGACAATTCATCTGGCCAGGAACGCCCTTGAATTACATCTTTCAGTTTATCATACGTACCTACTTTGTCATACAAATAATCCATCTTTCCCATCTTTATGTAATTATAATATTGG
>NZ_JBAWDL010000022.1:0-14362 GCF_049590715.1 Flavobacterium sp. | reverse complement strand
ATCTAAGTTTTCATTAAATGCTGTAGGAAGCATTTTTGGTATGAATTTAATTAAAATAGGCAGGAGTAGGCCTCCTCCAGGAAGTAAGAAGATGGTCAACGATGGTATTGTTTTACAAATTTCTAATAATTGCTTTTTGACCTTTTTCTTTTCTTTTTCATCTAAATCTCTTCTAGTTGATGTGGCTAAAAGAATCATTAATTCCTTGCTTTCAGTGATTTCTTTAAAGAGTCGGTTTTTATTTCGAATAATTAAAGTCTCAACATTTTTTGTGGTTTGGTCGTAAAAATGTTTGACTGGATTTGAATAATTGAAATAGGGTATTTCTTTCTTGTAAGTTGTAATAAAATGATCGATATCAGTAATGCTATTGGCTACAAAATCATCAGATACTGAATTTTTTTCAGCAAGTTTGTATAAAAAATAAGCTTCTTCGTTCTCTATCTTTCCATCATTCCATAAGGACATTCCTGCCATGTCGATGATGTAATATTTTTCTAATTTGGTACTAAAAGTATTTAGTTTTAATTCTTCAATATTTTGGATTTGGATATTTGAAAATTTACTATAACGGACAGATGCTTCAAAGAGTTTGATTAATAAATCATCATATTTTGACTTATTACTTTTTGTTTTTAAAGACAACGAGACAACGCCAATAATAGCTTCTTCAATTTTTTTTAAATATTTTTCAGGTATTTCTCCATGCGTTAAATATTGATAAAAAGCCAGTACATCAATAAAAAGCAGTGCATTGGTAACAATATGGGAAAAATTTTTACTTACAATATCTATATTGGTTTGAACCCGACTGTCAATAATTTTTTCAAGATTAAAAGAGGCTGATCCATTAGGGAGTACTTTTTTAAACAAACTAAAGCTTTGTGGGCTCATAGCATTGTAAAAGTCGAGTGCTTTGGTTAAAAAATGTTCTGACGTTTGGTCTTGATGATGCAGTTGATACGTAGCGTGAAGTATGTTTAGTAAGGCTACTTTTGGTATTTCATTTAAAACCCATCCTTTGGTATCAATAGGGGTATCTGTTTCGAAAGAAACAATGTGTCCATAGATAAAACCTGTTTTTCGTATTTTAAGATAAAAAGCATCCAAATCATTTGTTAAAACAGATTTTGATTGTACTTGTTTTAAAAAATATTTGTCTATCCAACCAGATGCCGAAGGGTTAATCATATTTTTATATTAAAGTACAAAGCTAGTTTATTTTATGCTTTTTTTGAAGACTTTAAATTAAATTTTGATTGCCTAGATTTTAGGAGCGATTGGCGACACTGAAAATACTAATTAACCAATAAGTAAGTACTTGAGTCAATTATTAAACATTCATTCATTTCATTTTGTAAAACAAAATAGGTGGTTACAGCTATTTAAGTTGTAACCACCTATTTATTTCAATTATATTGATTATAATTTAAAACCGTAAGCAAGTCTCAATGCAATTTGGTTCGTGTCATATTCTGTATATCCTTCATAACGTACACTTACGTCAATGTATTTTGATGCATAACCAATTCCTGGAGCATATAAATAAGTATGTTGATTAACTCCGTTTGTAACGGCAAAAGCACCACCTAGTTCACCCAATACATAAAATTGATCTTCCCATACAAAAGCTTTGAATCCTGCTTTTACAGGAATGATTCCTAAGTCAGGTCTGTCGTTGCTAATAAATAGATTTGTAAAACCTGTTGTTAAAATTAATGATGTTCTTTTAGATAAATCGTATTGCAATCTTGCATCCGCACCTAATGCGTAGTTGTAAACATCTTCGTTTGTAGGAACTCCAGCATTAATACCAAATCCTAAACGAAATCCTTGATCATAATCTTTTACTTCTGTTCTTTGTGCATTTATAGTGAAGGTTAATAATAATGTAATGACTACGGCAAATGTCGTTTTGATGTTTCTGTTACTTTTCATGATAAAGGTCTTTTTTGTTATTAATTCTTTTTTTATGTTGCTTAAAGTATATTGACAAATGTATTGCCTTTGAGAGAGGTGGTTGTTATAGAATTACTGGTATTTGTTATAGAATTGCTAGATATAGTTGTTATAGCGATATTAATTTTTTAAAAGGGATTCTGTTGAATGAATTTCAAACCATCTCCTTACCTTTGCAAACTCAAAATAAAACACTTCAAAATTGAATTTTAAAACTTATACTAAAGAGTTCTCGTATAATTTTAAATTAGCTTATCCTATTATTCTAGGGATGCTAGGACATACTATAGTGGGGATTATTGATAATGTTATGGTAGGGCGCATTGGTCCAACTGAGTTAGCGGCAGCATCATTAGCCAATAGTTTTGTTTTTGTAGCTATGTCTCTTGGAATTGGTTTTTCGACAGCAATTACTCCTATGGCAGCAGCGGCAGATGGCAGAAAAGATATTGAAGAAGGAAGAACGGTTTTTCATCATGGGCTGTATTTGTGTGCCATTTTAGGATTCATTCTTTTTGGTGTGATTTTGTTATTTAAACCTCTTATTGGTTTGATGGGGCAACCAGAGAATGTAGTTCTTATGGCTAAACCTTTTTTGGATGTTATTGCTTTTTCTTTAGTGCCATTAATTGTTTTTCAAGGGTACAAGCAGTTTGCTGATGGGATGAGTGAAACCAAATATTCCATGTGGGCTACTATAGTGGGTAATATTGTCAATGTTTTTTTGAATTATGTGTTGATCTACGGAATTTGGGTTTTTCCTGAATTGGGTTTTATGGGAGCAGCTATCGGGACACTCGTTTCTCGTTTTGTGATGTTGGGTTATTTGCATTACAAAATGAAACACAATGCTAAATTTCATCCTTTTTTTGAGGGTTTTGCTGTCAGAAAAATAAAGAGAGCGGTTAATCTTGTGATTATAAAATTAGGAGGACCTTCAGCGATGCAAATGTTTTTTGAGGTGGCTTTGTTTACTGGGGCAGTTTGGCTTTCGGGTTGTTTGGGAGTTACAAATCAAGCGGCTAACCAAATTGCATTGAGTTTAGCGTCATTTACTTTTATGTTCGCCATGGGGCTTAGTGTTGCTGCTACTATCAGAGTGGGGAATCAAAAAGGATTGGGAGATTATAAAAAGTTGCGCATGGTCGCTTTGTCTATTTTTTTATTGGCAGTTTTACTCGAAATAGGGTTTGCTGTTTTCTTTGTGTTAGTACATACCGTTTTACCTACGTGGTTTATTGATACTTCAAATACTAGCGACTGGGCTCAAAATGCAGAAGTTTTAAAAATAGCTTCTAATTTATTATTAGTTGCTGCAGTTTTTCAAATATCTGATGGAATTCAAGTGGTGATGTTGGGTGCTCTTAGAGGACTCCAAGATGTAAAAATTCCTATGTATATTACTTTTGTAGCGTATTGGGTAGTGGGGTTTCCAATTTGTATTTGGTTAGGTTTGTATACTCCTCTAAAAGCTATTGGGATATGGATGGGACTTTTGGCTGGTTTGTCAACAGCCGCTTTATTTTTGTATCTTCGCTTCAATATTTTGACTAAAAAATTAATAACTGAAAGCGAATCATAATTCGGTTTTCAAGTATCATAAACACGTTTAAAAAAACACAGAATGGAATTACCAAAATTTTTACTAGGTGACAATACGGATTGTCCAGACGATATTTTTATCATTCACTTGGATTACCCAAGATTCATCATCAATTTGAAAGATGATGAAGTAGAATTCATGGAAGAAGCAGAAGATCTTGACGAATCTGAACTGAACGCAGAAATGGAAGGTTTAATTGAAGCAGCAAATAGTTTCTATGATCGCGAAATGGAACGTTACGAGAAAGAATAGTAGTTGCTATTTTAGGAATAAAAAAAGCACAAGTCTCAAAATATATGAGACTTGTGCTTTTTTTATGGGATAAAACGAATGCTTATTTAGCTAAAAGTTCTGTTATTTTAGCTCTAAGCGCATCTCCTCTTAAGTCCTTTGCAACGATTTTACCTGAAGCATCAAGTATAAAAGTAGCAGGGATAGATTCTACACCGTATTGTTTTGCAATAGGTTCGTCCCAGAATTTCAAATTAGAAACATGCGTCCAAGTTAACTTGTCTTTTGCAATAGCTTCTATCCATTTTGATTTCTCTTTGTCTAAAGATACACCAATGATATTAAGTCCTTTTGAGTGTAAGTCGTTATAAATAGCAACTACATTAGGATTTTCTTGTCTACATGGTCCACACCATGAAGCCCAAAAATCAACGATGGTAACTTTGCCTAAACTTTCTTTAAGCGAAATTACTTTCCCCTCTGGATTAGGAGCGGAGAAATCAGATCTTCAGTTACTTGCTCCTGGAGCAACAGGTGCTTGAGGCATTGCTCCTGCAGCCGCTGGATTTTTCATTTCACCAAGTTTAGTTTTGATTGCTTTTCCTGGTTTTGTGTTTTTTAATGACTCATCAAATTCATTATAGATTGATTCTGCTTTTTTAGTATCAGCACTTGGGTCATTCAACATTCCTTGGATAATTAAGGCGCTGATTAATGCTTTAGGATGTGTTTCAGCATATCCAATGTATTTTGCTTTTGAAGCATTTCCAACTTCTTCTTGGATTTTAGAGAATTCTTGCATCAAAGAGTTGATTACAGCAGTGTCTTTAGTTTGTTGTGCTGTATTCATTGCTTGCATATTTTTTGTTTGGAAATCCATTAGTTTCTTTTGGATAACTTTGATTTCTTCGTTAAATTTAACGTATTCATCATTGTTATATGTTCCTGAAACTTTAGATTTTTGGATACTATCTTTGTCAACTTCAATTGAAATATCTCCGTTTTCAAGGATGAAAGGTACTTTACCTTGAACTCCTTCAATTTGTAAAGTATGGAAAGCTGGTTCTAATGCTTTTCCTTCAAAAACGAATTTTCCGTTTTCAACTTTAACAGTATCAATTGATTTTAATCCCATTCCACTTTCGTCTTGTGTTTCAAGGATAATTGTTTTTCCGTTTTCAAGTCCTTTAATAGTTCCTGAGATTGTGTACTTGTCTTTATTACATGACATTAATAAAATCGACGCAGAAAGTAAAAAAAATATTTTTTTCATTACAGTTAAATTAGTTATTGTGTTAAGCGAACAAAAGTATTATAAAAAAATATAAGTAGATTCATTTTTCGACCTAAATTTTTGTTATAATTCTATATTTTTTATTTGTGTTTTTTTGGTATTAAAGAACTGTTTTTAATGTGGTTATGTCAAGGATAGGTAGGTGATAAAGGTATTGGTAGCTTTCTTTTTTAATTTAGAATGTCATAAAAAGGATAAAAATTAAAGTCTAAATACACTTTCGTCCTTCAAAATTTCTTTAACAGCTTGTTCATAGTTTCGGATGCTTTTTGCTTTTTTTATTTTCTTATGTACTTTGTGTGGATTCGAAAAAATAACTGAAAAGTACTCCCACAGGTGGTGCATTTTTAATAATATATGCGTTGCACCAGATAAAGATTGACTGTATCCTTCATATAAGGTATCATGGAAAGCGGTGAATAATTCGATTTTATTATCAGGATAAAGTTCAGTATCGTTTTTAATCATACTAGGTAAAAAAGGATCTGCAATTAATCCTCGTCCTATCATCCAGTGATCAATCGTAGGGAATAGGGCTTGCATTTCTTTAAATTTGGCTACTGTTGTAATATCTCCGTTATAATACAACTTAAGTTTTGTGGCATTAATACATTCTTGAAAAGCTTCTAGATGTACACCTCCTTTGTATAATTGTTTTCCAATACGCGCATGAATGGCAACATTTTTTATTGGGTATTTTTCAAGAATCGGAAAAACATCTAGGATTTCTTCGGTTGTATCGTAACCCAAACGCATTTTCATCGACACGGTAATATCTGTTTCAGAATGTACTCTGTCAAGAATGGTGTTGATTTTTTCGGTATTACTAATGAGTCCAGATCCCATACCGCATTTGGTTACCATCGGATAAGGACAGCCTAAATTCCAATTGAGTTCTTTGTATCCTAATTCTTGAACATATTTGGATACAAATAAAAATTCCTCCGCATCATTAGTAATTACTTGCGGAATCACTTCTAAAGTATTATTGTTCTCTAATGCTAAATCCCTTTGGTATGAAGATTTTATTTCTAATTTCCCGTTCAATCGGATGTAAGGGGCATAAAAAGTGTCAATACCGCCAAAGATTTTATTTTGGGCGTTTCTAAAACGATAATCGGTAAAACCTTGTAAAGGCGAAGAGAGAAGGGTGTAGCTCATGTTTTTTTATAAAATGCAAAGATAAGCTAGTTTAGATTCATATTGTCTGGTAGACTTAAATTAAACATTTCGTTTTTTTATAAAACAGTTAAGGAGTGGAGAAAATTAAGATTAAAACTCAATATTCTCCACTCCTTATTTTTTGTTCTTTTACACAAAGATAATCCTAAATGATTTTTGATTTTTTACATGTAAAATAGTTACTATACTTTTCCTAAAGTATACAATTGTTCCATTGTAGGGGATAAACTTCCTCCATCAGGTTCAAGTGTAATTCCAAAGGCTTCAGCATCTCCAGTTGGGTCAACAGAAAAGATACGTTGATTGTTTGCTACAAAGTTGTCTAGTAGACCAATACTTGTAGGGGTAAGCGGATTCAGTTTCAAAGACCAAACTTGGTACACCATTCCTTTAGGTGGTTCAGGCAATCCCGAAGCATCAATATATACCTTTTGGGTCTCTTTATTCCAGTACACTTTTGCAAAAGATTCCGGAGCAACCGCTTGTCCTCCTAAGGCCACAACAGTATTGTTAGCATCTCTAATAACTGCTAAAGTGGATTCAATGGCTTTGTTTTCCAACATCAAAGTATTCAACTCTTTCTCTATCTTTGTTTTTTCAGTCTCCACATTGACTACTTGAGTCGAAGAAACGTTAAGTTGGTTGTACATAAAACCTATTCCCATTAGTAATAAAATGGCCGCAGCCCAACCTAGGTATTGAGAAATGTTTCTCGTAGGTTCTAATTCAATTACTTTAGGACTTGGGTTTAGTTCTAATTTCTCTTTTATTCGCTCAAAATTGCCCACAGAATTAAAAGGTGAAAAACTAGATGATAAAGCGATGATTGATTTTTCAATCGCAACAATTTCAGTTAGTATTTCGGGGTCGTTTTTGGCACGATTAGTTATCTCTTCGTTTTCTGCCTCACTGAGTAGGCCATAAACGTAAAGTTCTAAAATTCCGGATGCTATATATTCTTTATTTTCCATTATACTTTCAAATAGGTTCTTAGATCATTTATACAATTCCTATTGTGTGTTTTTACTGTTCCTAAAGGAATGGCCAACTCTTCTGCAGCTTCCTGTTGGGTATAGCCTTTGAAAAACAATAAATCAATTATTTGGATGCACTTAGGCTTTAGCCTTTTGACAAATTCATGTATACCTATAGTATCTACTTTGTTTGTCAGTTTGTTACTGTCATCTAATAGATTTACGAAATTATCGGAAGAAAGGTTTTTTTGACTGTTGTTAAAGTTTTTAGAACGCAATTTATCTATAGACGTGTTTCGAGCTATATTAAGGATCCAAGTATAAAAGCGACCTTTACTTTCATTATAGGAATCAATATTTTTCCAGATCTTAACAAATACCTCTTGGAGCACATCTTCGGCTTCTTCCGTATTTTTTACTAGAACATTGATAACAGCAAACAAGCTCTTGGAATACATATCATATAGATGTGTAAAAGCCTTTGCATCTTTTTTATAAATTAAAACTAATAGTGCTTCTTGGGTCATAATAAGGTCTATTTATCAATTACAAACTTATACAAACTTATTTACAATTGCATTTATTTAACAATTAAATGCTACAATAACATTGTTTTAACCAGCAAAAATATCTTGGGCGTGCCACCATCTAGGAATAAGGGCTATATACATTGCGGTCATTACCCTTTTTCCTAGATGCTGTCGGGCTTTCCGCGCTACTTCGGTAGCTTGCTGCAATCCCTCACGCAAAACACTACTTCAATACAATATAAGGTACAAGTAGTTAAATTTTTTACAACCACTCCTTATAAATGCATTTTATTTCTGCTGAAATATAAATATGTAATTTATTTTATGAAAAATATTCAATATTTAATTAGTTGTAAATCAGTTGTTTGTAATTTGTTTTTATTTTTTTTAACTTTTTTTAAAACCAAAACGAATCCATTCCCGTAACTCCTATTATAACCTTTAAAAATTTACAAAATGAAAAAGACAAAAATTATTTTAGGCCTATCGCTATTAGCGGTTACAGGTTTAACATTAGTAGCAGCGGATCACATTGACGCGCCATCAGTAACAAATAATGCATCTGACATCACGGATTTCTATGCTTTTCAAGGACAAGACACTAATAATTTAGTATTTGCAGTAAACACACAGGGATTGCTAACTCCAGGGACCACAGCTGCAGCAAGTTTTAATGAGAATGTAATGATCGAAGTAAATATTGATAACACTGGAAACAATATTGAAGATTTAGTAATTCAAGCTATTCGTAAGGGAGATAAAATGTATTTCTTTGGACCTTATGCTCCTTCTGCAACAGGAAAAGCAAGTTCTATTAATACCTCTCAAGCTTCAGGAAGTGTTGAAATTTCTAAATACGGTCAAGCGCCTATTATTGCAGACCAAAACGGAATGAAATTTTTTGCTGGACCAAGAGATGATCCCTTTTTCTTTGACTTAGGACAATATCAAGCGGTAATTGGAATGACAGCTACAGGATTCAAACCAACTGGGACAGATACTTTTGCAGGAACCAATGTATTATCAGTGGTAATTGAAGTGCCAAAATCTAAATTAGGTACAGCTGCATCTTTAAACACATGGGTTGAAACTAAGAAAAAACAATAACTAAGAGATTTTAAATTCAAAAAAACAAGAAACTATGAAGACAAATAAATTTTCAATAATAACGCTAGCATTAGTATGTGCTTTGGGAGCTGTAAGTTGTGATAATAATGATGATAATGGAAATGGATCACAAGCTCCAGATTTCTCAGGAACTTATGTGCAACAAGATCAAATGGGTAGACCAGCTATAAACACAGTTTTTGTGGCTTCTGGACAACCTAAGGATGATTTTAATAATACAACTCCTTCAGCAATGGGAGCTATTTATACTCCTGTTATTAAAGCTAAATTAACAGCATTTGGTTATACAAGTAATGCATTAGGACATAATATAGATGTTTTTTCAAGTGTATTAGCAACAGATGTATTGAATGTGTCGACTACTGGAAAAACAACATTCTTTGACGGAACAACTACACCAGCAACAGTTTTAACAGGGAGAGCATTAGGTGATGATGTTATTGATGTTGAGCTTTTATTAATCTTTGGTGGACCTACAGGAGGATCTAATCCTGGACTTACAAAAGATAATGTAAATGCTAATGATAAAGCATTCAGTACTTCATTTCCTTACTTAGCTGCTGCTTGGTAAAATAAGGATCTTATAAAAAAAACAGAGTGCTTGTTATTAATTAAAGTACTCTGTTTTTTTATACAAAAAAAAACAAAACAAAACAAAAAAACAAAACAAAAAAACAAAGCATACAAAACAAAAACAAACAAAAATAGTATGAAAACAAATAACACCTTACTGCTATTATTCTTAGGGATGTTGGCTATTGTTTCATGTGATAATAGCAACAAACAAATTACCAATCCAAAAGAGTACAATCAATACCTGACTATCAAAGAGAATGAATCTGTAGATTTAGCTCATAATGAAATTCAATTTTGGCAAAAAAAATACAACGCCGATACGATTCAAAGATCTTATTTAGGAATTATTGCTTCAAAATACGCCACACTTTTTCAATACACAGGAGATATCAAAGACTTGTATAAAGTGGAAGAACTATTAGAAAAATCAAATAAAGCAAGTAATTATGGGAATGTTGGCGTTTTGCGTTCATTAGCTCGTAATTATATTGCGCAACACCGTTTTAAAGAAGCTTTGGTGTTAGCAGATAAAGCTTTTACCATTGGTGAAGGCCGAAAAGAATCTCAAAAACTACTTTTTGATGTCCAAATGGAATTAGGAAACTATAACGAGGCATCAAAAAATCTAGAAGCTGTCAAGGATATGAACGATTATGATTATCTAATTCGCTTAGCAAAATGGAATGATCACATTGGTGACTTAAATACGGCCATCACTTTTATGGAAAAAGCGAGAGCAATCGCTGAGAAAGAAGATAATAAAACACTCAAAATTTGGTCTTATTCTAATTTAGGTGATTTTTATGGTCATGCGGGTCGTATACAAGATTCCTACGATAGTTATTTAAAAACTTTGGCATTAGATCCTAATTATACTTATGCCTTAAAAGGAATTGCTTGGATTGTTTTTTCTCACGAAAGAAATACAAAAGAAGCCAAAAGAATTATTGAAACGGTTGAAAAATCGCATCATACACCTGATTTTTTATTATTAAAATCAAAAATTGCTGCTTTTGAAGGTAACATGGTTGAAGCGGAACTGGATAAAAAGGCGTACTTCAAAATGTTATCTCAAAATAATTATGGAGCCATGTATAATAAATACAACACTTTAATTTATGCAGATGATAAAACCACGGCTACTAAAGCACTTGAAATTGCTAAAATCGAAGTGAATCATAGACCTACTCCGGACTCTTATGATTTATTAGCTTGGTCGTATTTGAATACGGGTAATGCTAAAAAAGCACTGGAAATAGCACAAAAACAAGTAGCAGGAAAAACTACCGAGCCACATGTACAATATCATTTAGCAGAGATATATAAGGCTAATAATCAATTAGACAAAATCCCTGTGATAAAAGAGGACTTAAAAGGAAGCATTTATGAATTGGGTCCTGAATTTGAAGCAAAAATCAACAAATTATAATAGTATGAAGACGATAGTACTCATCCTGTTATTTTGTACTCCTTTTTTGTTTTATGGTCAAACGCAAAACGGAATTGTGGTAGATGCTTTTGGGAATGCAGTTGAAAATGCATACTTAATCAATCATGCCACCAATGCTCATGCACATACCAATGAGTTGGGACTCTTTAGTCTTGATAAAACACAAATAGGAAGTACAATAGAAATAACTGCTTTAGGATATAAAAAAATAGCGTATAGTGTGCTGTCAAATGAGAGCCGTATTGTTTTGGAAGATGCCGTTTTTAAATTGGATGAAATTATCATTCAACAAAAATTGTCGGCTATGAATGTGATTTCTAAAATTGATTTGCAAACCACACCGGTTAATTCTTCGCAAGAAATTTTACGAAAAGTTCCAGGATTATTCATCGGGCAACATGCAGGAGGAGGAAAAGCAGAGCAAATTTTCCTAAGAGGTTTTGATATTGATCACGGAACTGATTTAGCCGTTTCAGTAGATGGAATGCCCGTGAATATGGTTTCGCATGCACATGGTCAAGGTTATGCTGATTTGCATTTTGTAATTCCTGAAACGGTGGAGAAAATTGATTTTGGTAAAGGAAGTTATTATGCTGATAAAGGTGATTTTGCCACAGCAGGGTATGTTGCTTTTCAAACCAAAGAAAAAATAGATAAAAGCTTAATAAGTCTGGAAGTAGGGCAATTCAATACCCAAAGAATGGTGGGGATCTTTAATCTGTTAGGGAATGAAAAAACACAATCAGCTTATATCGCTACAGAATATATTTTGACTGATGGGCCATTTGATAGCCCACAAAATTTTAACAGAATTAATTTATTAGGTAAATATACGATTCGATTGGATGACAAGAGTAAATTCACCCTTACTGCTTCTCGTTTTTCTAGTAGTTGGGATGCTTCTGGACAAATACCACAGCGTTTGGTAGATGAGGGTGCAATTTCAAGATTTGGTGCTGTTGATAATACAGAGGGAGGAAGCACTTCTCGTACCAATATTAATGCTGCTTTGATAAAATCAATTGATGAAAATACGTTTGTAAAAGCCAATGTTTTTTATTCCAAATATGATTTTGAATTGTTTTCAAATTTCACTTTTTTCTTAGAGGATCCTATCAATGGAGATCAGATTAAACAAAAAGAAAATCGTTCTCTTTATGGATTGAATTCAGAGTTGAATAAAAAAATGAAGTACAACGACTGGGACATCCTTTTGCAAGTAGGTGTAGGTTTTAGAGCTGATGCTACTAAGGATACGGAACTTTCGCATACTTTAGGGAGAACAACGGTTTTAAACCAAATAAAATTAGGTGATATCAATGAGGTCAATGGTTTTAATTATTGGAATGCCGAATTCAAATTGGGCAAATGGTTGATTAATCCAGCGGTAAGATTCGATTATTTTAAATTCAGTTACCAAGATAAATTAGCAACCACCTATAAAACACAATCAGAAAACGAAGTGAAAGTGTCACCAAAATTAAATTTCATTTATTCACATAATAACGATTTGCAGTTCTTCTTAAAAACAGGAATGGGATTTCACTCCAATGATACACGTGTTGTGGTTGAAAATAATGGGAAAGAAATTTTACCAACATCCATTGGGGCTGATGTAGGAACCATTTGGAAACCAATTCCAAAATTATTAATCAATGCTGCTTTGTGGAATTTATACTTGCAACAGGAATTTGTATATGTGGGTGATGCTGGTGTAATTGAACCAAGCGGAAGAACCAAACGTATGGGAGTGGACTTTGGAGTGCGTTACCAACTAAGTGATTATTTGTTTTTTGATACTGATTTGACGTATACGTATGCCAGAAGCATTGACGAACCAACCGGACAAAATTACATTCCGCTAGCACCTGATTTTACAACAACCGGAGGATTAAGTTTTCAAAAATGGAATGGTTTTTCAGGAGGAATCCATTACAGACATCTAAAAAGTCGTCCTGCTAATGAAGATAATTCCATTGTTGCCAAAGGATATGGAATCGTGGATTGCAATATTAATTATGAATACAAGAAAATAACTTTTGGAATTTCAGTTGAAAATATTTTGAATACACAATGGAACGAAACCCAATTTGCAACCGAAACGCGTTTGAAAAACGAACCTAATAGTGTGGAAGAAATTCATTTTACACCAGGTACTCCTTTTTATTTGAAAGGAAAAGTGAGCTACCGATTTTAAAATTGTTTTTGTTTGTTTTGTAAGGAGCCTAGCGTTATTTGTTTGTCGCTAGGCTCTTTTATGTTTAAAATTATTTAAGAAGCAATTGCATAAAAGCAGTATCCAGCCAGCGGTCAAATTTAAACGCCGATTCTTTGATAATTCCCGCAGTCGTAAAACCAAATTTCTCATGAAAACGAATGCTTCCTTGGTTTTCAGTATCAATTACACCAATCATGGTATGGATTCCCTGTGCTTTTGCTAACCGAATTAATTCGGTTAAAAGTAGTTTTCCAATTCCTTTTCCATTGATCAAATGATTCACATAAACGGAATGTTCTACCGTAAATTGATTGGCTTCTCTAAAACGAAATTCAGCATACATCCCAAAACCAACTAATTGACCTTCACTTTCGGCAATGATAACAGGAAACCCTTTTTTGATTTTATCTTCTAACAGTGTTTGTTGTTGCTCTAAAGTTCGTGTGTTGTAATCATACAAAGCCGTTGAATGTAAAATAGTATGGTTGATGATTTCTAAAATCGCTGGAGTATCTGTACTTTGATAAGGTCTAAGAATGATATTCATAATTGGGTATTTTTTTTAAACATATAAGGCATATAAGTTTAAAAGCTTTGTGATTAAAAGTTTTACCACAAAGATACACTAAGATAGCACTAAGGCTCACAAAGATTTATTTTTAAAACATATAAATCATATAAGTTTTACCACAGAGAGAGGCTAAGATCCATGAAAATCCTTTTTTTAAAACATACAAGAAATTGAAGAGCATATAAGTAAACTAAAAGCTTTTACAAAGATGCACTAAGAAAATACAAAGATCACAAAGTTATTTTAGTTTTCGCTTTCTAGTTAAGAACAAGATAAAATAGTAATCTAATGTCAGTTTGAGCCTGTTCGAAGGCCCATCTTCAAAATCATTTCGACAAGCTCAATGTGACAACTGCTAAACCTTATGATTCATATAACTTATGTGTTTTTATATTTCTTAAATGGTTTAAACCTTTTTCGGTTTTTAAAATAAAAAAACTTAGATGACTTATATGTTTTAAAAAATATATCCAACGCTTACCTGTTCTTAAATTTCTTAAAGGGTTTGAACATTTTTCAGCTTCTAAATAAAACAAAACTTATATGACTTATATGTTTTAAATAACCTTTCCAACTTTGTATCTTTGTTTCATTCAAACAAAAGCAATGATTTACCCCAAAATACCTTTAGCGCAAAGCATTATTG
>NZ_JBAWDL010000021.1:0-27188 GCF_049590715.1 Flavobacterium sp. | reverse complement strand
CTCTATATCTCAATCGCTTGTCAGTAAATCAATGAACGTAATCGTTGTTGCGGGTGCAAAAGTAGTTAGGTTGTTCCGTTAAACAATACCTTTTCATAACTTTATTCTAACCTTTTTCTCAACTCGCTGGAAATCTGAACTTTCTTTTTTATGATTTTTATGGTTTGTAGGAATTTAGAGGTGTTTTGAGTACAGGATTTTTAAGTAATCATCAAAAAATACATGATAAACAAGGGGTGATTTATCAGATTCGTAGTGATTGCATCGTTTTGAAAAGATTTTTAGTGCTACTCAAACACTAAGAACATTAAGACATCAAAGGAATTGAACACAGATTTCTCAGATTTACACAGACTATACTGTAATGAGAAGGCTTACAGCGCTGCTTAAACACCAATAGCACTTCGGAAACACAAAGATCAATAAGGCTTTGAACACAGATTTCTCAGATTAGCACTTATTACAGGTACTTTAAATACTAATCACACTGCGCTCCACCAAGGAAACAGTAAGATCTACGAAAAGCTATGATATTCTGTTCTAGAATTGATTCCTATTAAAAGCAATTAAAACGGTCGAACCAGGGATTTGAGATGATACATATATATGTATACATTTTTACTCTTATATATAGTAGTAAACATTCCCAATAACGGAAACTTCCCGAAACAACGGCTGCTATAGAGCCCTGATAGTAGTGGAAATCCTTGTGGCGGGACCATTTATCCCGCCACAAGATTGAAACAGATAGCAGGATTAGCTCCAAAAACCACTTTTACACCTAATTATATATATCACAACAAGAATAGTTACAAACAAACCTTGTATATATATTGTATGTATTTTAGTAATGCTATATATTTGCAGTCTTAAAAAATATCAAACAATGATTAAGATTACTTTACCCGATGGGTCAATTAGAGAGTACGCGCCAAGCGTGAGTCCGATGGATGTTGCTAAAAGTATTAGCGAAGGTTTTGCACGAAATGTTATTTCGGCTTCTTTTAATGGTACAACAATCGAAACGACTACTCCTTTGACCACTGACGGAAGTCTTATACTATACACTTGGAATGACGAAGGCGGAAAGAAAGCTTTTTGGCATTCGACTTCACACGTCATGGCACAAGTTCTTGAAGAGATGTATCCTGGTATCAAATTAACTCTTGGACCAGCGATCGCTAATGGGTTTTATTATGATGTAGATTTTGAAGAGCATAAAATCACTGAGGCTGACTTCAAAAAAATTGAAGATCGTGTTCTTGAAATTTCAAGAGGAAAACATGAATTTAAATTGCGTCCTGTAACCAAAGCTGAGGCATTGGAGCTATACAAAGACAATGTTTACAAAACAGAACTAATAACAAATCTTGAAGACGGAACGATTACGTTTTGTGACCATGATACTTTTACTGATTTATGTCGTGGTGGACACATTCCAAATACCGGAATCATCAAGGCAATGAAAGTAATGAGTGTTGCGGGTGCGTATTGGAGAGGTGATGAAAAAAATAAGCAGTTAACACGAGTATATGGAACATCATTTCCAAAACAAAAAGATCTAACTGAATATTTAGCATTACTAGAAGAAGCAAAACGTAGAGATCATAGAAAACTAGGTAAGGAATTAGAATTGTTTGCGTTTTCACAAAAAGTAGGTCAAGGTTTGCCTTTATGGTTACCTAAAGGAGCTGCTTTGAGAGAACGTTTAGAGCAATTTTTGAAAAAAGCGCAAAAGAAAGCAGGATATGAACAAGTAGTAACTCCACATATTGGACAAAAAGAACTATATGTTACTTCTGGACACTATGCTAAATACGGTGCTGATAGTTTCCAACCAATAAGCACACCACATGAAGGAGAAGAGTTTTTATTAAAACCAATGAACTGCCCTCATCACTGTGAAATATACAACGTAAGACCTTGGTCATATAAAGATCTGCCTAAGCGTTATGCTGAATTTGGAACTGTTTATAGATATGAGCAAAGTGGTGAATTACATGGATTAACTCGTGTACGAGGATTTACTCAGGATGATGCACATATATTTTGTACACCAGAACAGTTAGATGAAGAGTTTAAAAAGGTAATTGACTTAGTACTTTATGTATTTGGCTCGTTAGGATTTGAAAACTTTACCGCTCAGATTTCGCTAAGAGACAAAGAAAACAGAGAAAAATACATAGGTACAGACGAAAACTGGGAGAAAGCAGAGAATGCGATAATTAATGCTGCTGCCGATAAAGGATTGAATACTGTTGTGGAATACGGCGAAGCTGCTTTCTACGGGCCTAAGTTGGATTTCATGGTGAAAGATGCTCTTGGAAGACAATGGCAACTAGGAACCATTCAGGTGGATTACAACCTTCCTGAACGTTTTGATTTGACATACAAAGGATCTGACAACGAATTACATAGACCTGTGATGATCCACAGAGCCCCTTTTGGTTCTATGGAACGTTTCATTGCTATTTTACTTGAACATACAGCAGGAAATTTCCCACTATGGCTAATGCCGGAACAGGCTATTATATTGTCTTTAAGCGAGAAATATGAAATATATGCTAAAAAAGTTTTAGATTTGCTAGAAAATCACGAAATTCGCGCCCTAATTGACAACCGAAACGAGACTATAGGTAAGAAAATTAGAGATGCAGAGATGCAAAAAATCCCGTTTATGCTGATTGTAGGTGAAGAAGAGGAGAAAAACGGAACCATCTCCATTCGTCGTCACGGACAAGAAGGAAAAGGAAACATTACGGTTACAATAGAAGAGTTCGCTGCTATTGTTGACGAAGAAGTAAAAAAAACATTAAAAGTATTTACAGTTTAACTTAAATTATAAAGTCATAGCAATAAGAAGTAATAGAGGTTACCAACCTCGTGTAGAAAAGAAAGATGCCCACAGAATAAACAATCATATTCGTGGTTTGCAGGAAGTAAGACTTGTGGGTGAAAACATTGAGCCTGGAGTATTCAAACTTGCAGAGGCTTTGAGATTAGCTGACCAATTTGAATTGGACTTAGTTGAAATTTCACCAAATGCTGAGCCACCAGTTTGTAAGATCATGGATTACAAGAAATTTGTTTACGAACAAAAGAAACGTGATAAAATCTTAAAAGCTAAATCAACTCAGGTTACAGTAAAAGAGATCCGTTTTGGACCTCAAACTGATGAGCATGATTATGAGTTTAAAAGAAAGAATGCTGAGAAGTTCTTGAAAGAGGGTGCTAAGCTAAAAGCTTTTGTATTCTTTAAAGGTCGTTCCATCATTTATAAGGATCAAGGTCAAATTTTATTATTAAGATTAGCTACAGATCTAGAAGAATATGGTAAAGTGGAAGCAATGCCTGTTCTTGAAGGAAAGAGAATGATTATGTTCATTGCTCCTAAGAAGAAAAAATAGTTAATAGGCAAAAGCCAATAGGCAAAAGTTGTAAAACTAATGGCTAATGGCTAATGGCTAATTACTCAAAATAAGTAAGTAAGAATAAACTAAAAACACTAGGAAAAATGCCTAAAATGAAAACCAAATCTAGCGCCAAGAAACGTTTCAAAGTTACTGGTTCTGGAAAGATTAAAAGAAAGCACGCTTTTAAAAGTCATATCTTGACTAAAAAATCTAAAAAACGTAAATTAGCTTTGACACACTCAGCGTTAGTTCACAAAACAGATATGAAAAGCATCAAACAACAATTAAGAATTATATAATTGTTAAGAGTTATGAGTTAAATGTTAAGAGTGTAAAACTTCTAACCCCTAACTTCTAACTTCTAACATTTCTAATCCTTTAGGTTAAAACAATTTAAAATAACCTTGGAGTATGGCCATTAAGTGCTTTTGATTAAATTCAAGCCGCCTGCTACAAAAACACATAAAAATTATGCCAAGATCGGTAAATTCAGTTGCTAAAAGAGCAAGAAGAAAAAAAATAATGAAGCAAGCCAAAGGTTTCTTTGGTAGACGTAAAAACGTTTGGACAGTTGCTAAAAATGCGGTAGAAAAAGCAATGTGCTATGCATACCGTGATAGAAAAGTGAACAAAAGAAATTTCCGTGCTTTATGGATTCAACGTATCAACGCTGGAGCTAGATTAGAAGGAATGTCTTATTCACAATTCATGGGGAAAGTAAAAGCTAACGGAATCGAATTGAACAGAAAAGTTCTTGCAGATTTAGCTATGAACCACCCTGAAGCTTTCAAAGCTGTACTTAATAAAGTAAAATAAACGTTTTATCAACTCAGTTTAGGATTACTTACTTATATAGAAACCTCAATCAAAAGATTGGGGTTTTTTTATACTTCAAAATGAAACTTATATCTTATGCCATTTGTTTATTTTATAAATATGGTTAGTATTATTTTGACTAAAGCCAAAATAAACCAAATTAAGGTTTCCCGTAATAAAAATATAAGAATCTGTTTTACATTTGAAAAAAACGATATATATATGATCCCCTATATTAGAATCACCACAATTATCTGTAGTTTCTTTTGTATCATTGCTTGTAATAAAAGTAAAAAGAAAGCTAATTCCTCTATTAATATTAAAGAAACCATCCCAATAAATATACAAAAACAACAAGGAGTAACAATTAATCATACGAAAGAATTTAGGTATGACTATACAGTAATTGGTACAGATGAAAAAAACCAAACCGTTTATGGGAATATCAATTTAGATACTGAACTTGGTGAAGGTAAATTAACAACTCATAACGACCCTTCAAATGTAGAAGTTGTTGTAGAATCAAATGAAGAAGGAGAAATAATAGCTACTGATTCTAATGGTAATAAATACATTCTCAAAATAAAATAACAATATTTCTCTACTGTCTGAACTGTATTACTTCACTAAGTTATACTTATTAATCATATAAGTTGTAATAGGTTTTAATGGTTTACCTGTAATAGGATGAAAACCAGAACGGTCATACAGCTCAACAACCCCTTCAAATTTACAATACCATACTAATGGTTTTTCATTTTTAAAAAAAATTATTTTTTGTTTACAATCTAGTTTTCTTAATTGGATAGCATTATCATTTATAGGTACTATTAATCTTAAAGCTCCTATCCCTAATTTCTCATTATGACAATCCACTTCTTCATAATGATTCCCTAACCACTCCATACATTGCTTTTCAGGGAACCAACTCATTTTTATAAGACATCCCAAAACTAATAAGAGCATTCCTGTTCCTAGAAACCATGCCACTATATTCACAGATGACTTGTTATCTCCCAAAGGTATCCAAGGTTTCTTTATAATACCCATTTGGTTTTCATTTTCTCCAAGTTTATCACTACACTTATTCAGCAATAGCTCATTGTTCTCCGCCTCTTCACCAATCCCTGAACTAATCTTGGTGTATTTACCAAAAGGGCGCGGTTTAAAATTCACCAATATAGCTGCCAATTCAATTCTCATTAAAGCATCAGTATTCTTCTCCCCTTTTAAAAATGAACGGATGGGCTTAAACAAAGAAATATTACAATTGATGATACCTTTCAATAAATCTTCTGTTTTATTTAAATCAAAAAACTGCCTAAAAATAATCTCATCATTTGCAGTCAGACCCTCATTAATTAAACTCAAACATAAGTCTCGCATAACGGCTGGAGTTGCTAATAAACACGAAAATTCTTCTTGAATCGCTATTTCATATTTGGCTTGAATCTCTCTTTTATAGTTTTCTAAAGTATTTTTCTTCATAAGCATTCATCGGAATTTAATGGAATTAATCAGCAAAACATGGAACTACAGGAATTACTGGAATTCCATCAGGATTATTCATAAAAGCTACTATTTCTTTGCCCCTGAATTAGTTTCTGTTTTGAATTGCTAACAAGACAAATGTACAAAACTCATTCAAAAAAAGTGTGACTGATCAGTAGGTCTAATTTATTCGGGAAGTGTAAATCTTCATTTACTGAATCAGTTCACTTCACTTCCCAAAAGTTTAAAATTATTTAAAGGCTTGCCCAAGCGGGTATAGATTCGATTCAGAAATCGAACAGCCATTCCTATGTCCAATTTTTAAAACTAAAAAGATGAAAAGAATATTTTTGATGTCCTGTTTTGTAATAACAAGTACGCTAATAACATCCTGCACTGCGGATCAAGTTGAGACTACTAAAACCAAACTATCCGAAGAAGTAAAAGCTACTGGTGGAGATGAAAGTGGCCAACTTCCAACGCGAAAGCCTCAATAAAAAATAACCGAAACAAGGTTACCTTTTTATAAATTAAATTGATTATTTTCGGGAAATGGTACGCAATATGTTTCATTTCCCGATTTTAATTATTATATTTCTACTATTAGTATTTATTTCTTGTAAAAAAGAGCGAACCATTTCCTCAGCTTTTGAAGCCTATCCACAATACAATCAAGAGTTTAATGCTGCTGAAAAATATCTTGAAAAACAGATATTTGATAGTGCGTTTTACTATTACAATAGCATCAAAAACAAAAGTAATCCCAAAACACAACCCAATAGGATTATTTATACTTTACTAAAACTATCCTATATTCAACAGGTACAAGGAGATTATTTTAGTAGTGAAGCGACCGCTACTGAAGCTATCCCCCTTTTTGATAACAATACAGATCAAGGTTATAAGGCCTCCATTTACAACATTCTAGGTATTAATTATAAAAATTTATTCAATTACAATCAATCCATATTTTATTATAATCAAGCATTCCAATTAGCTACTGATAGCTTACAAGCCAGTATATTAAAAAACAATATAGCTGTTGTTTATAAAGATCAAAAAAAATATGATAAAGCGTATCAAATACTATCGGAACTCGTTTTAAAAAAAGAGATTATAGATAGTCCTGAAAATTATGCAAGGGTACTAGATAATTTGGGATACATTTCATTCAAACTTAATTTACCTAAAAGCATTTTTCTATTAGAGCAAGGTTTACAAATTAGAAAAGAAAACAGCAACCATTATGGCATTATCATTAGTGCTATTCATCTAGCAGAATATTATAAAAATTCTAATACTAATCTGGCCATTAGCTATGCAAAATTAGCATATCATGAAGCCATTTCTATTCACAGTATTGATGATGCTCTCGATGCTTTAAAATTATTAATTGAAACAAGTAACCAAACTGAAGTCAAAAAATATGCTTTGGTACATATTAACCTTAGTGATAGTTTATACAAAGTGAGACAAAAAGCAAAAAACCAATTTGCTAAAATAAAATATGACGCTTCTCTTGAAAAAGAAGAAAACCTATTACTAAAAACGGAGAAGGCAGAAAATGCATTGGAACTAGAACAAAAAAAATATCAAAACTTGATGCTCGTTTTTTCAGTATTTTGTCTAATTCTAGCAATCCTCCTTTTATATTCATTTTGGAGAAGAAAAAACAAACGAGAAAAAAGAGTCGCAACTTACGAAACTGAAACACGTATATCCAAAAAACTCCACGATGAATTAGCGAATGAGGTGTATCGCACGATCACTTTTGTAGAAACACAAAGCCTAGATAATCTTGAAAAGAAAGAACTTTTACTCGAAAACCTAGATAGGATTTATGACAAAACCAGAAATATTTCGAGACAGAATAGCGGTATTAAAACAGGATTATTGTTTGGAAATATTTTCAATGAAATGTTAATGAGCTATAATTCTATACAAACAAACATCCTTATCAAAGGGAGTGACACAGTTGATTGGGGAAAAATAGCACCGGAAAAGCAAATCGAAATCTACCGTATTATACAAGAATTACTAACCAATATGAAAAAACATAGTAAGGCAAGCATTGTGATAATTGGGTTTGAAGTTTTAGAAAAACTAATACAAATCAAATATACAGACAACGGTATTGGCTTTAATCCAAAAAACATTCCAAAAAATGGACTTACAAATGTGGAAAACCGTATAAATAGTATTAACGGAAGCATTAGTTTTGATTCACAAATAAACAAAGGATTACAAACAACCATACAATTCCCTAAATAAATGCCTATCATGTTTAACAAAGTAATAATTTCCGAAGATTTTGACAGTATTAATCTTGCTGTTATTGAAGTACTCAAAGAATGTAAAATCCATGAAGTTGAATATACAAAATACTGTGATGATGCTTTGTTAAAAATAAAAAGAGCCTTATTAGATGAAACTCCGTATGATTTATTGCTCACGGATTTATCTTTTATAGAAGACCATCGGGTGGATACACTTACACTCAAATCTGGTGAGGACTTAATTGCTGCTGTTAGAGCTATACAACCTGATATAAAAATCATTGTATATTCAATCGAAGATAAATCTTATCGTATAAAATCTCTTTTTGAAAACCACGATATTGATGGTTATGTAATGAAAGGTCGCAATAGTGTTCCTGAACTAAAAAATGCCTTAACACTAGTCTATAACTCAGACCAAAAATACCTTTCTCCCACAATTACACATGTACTCCAAGATAAAACTGTCAACGAGATAGATAATTATGATTTGGAATTACTGAAATATTTATCCATTGGGGTTGCACAAGACCAAATGGAAAGCCAATTTAAAATGTTAAACATTAGTCCCAACAGTAAAAGTAGTATCGAAAAGCGGATTAATAAATTGAAAACGTATTTCAAAGCTAACAATACAATACATTTAATTGCCATTTCTAAAGATTTAGGCTTGATATAGGTTTTATATCGAATAGTAATTTTAAAAATTCTGTGAACTTTTAAAATCGTTCAGAGGATTTTTTTATGCTGTTATGTCAAAAAACTTAGATTACGGTTTCCCGCAAAGAAATATGCTTTACTAGTTTTAAGTTTGAAAAACTGAAAATAAGTTGAACTTAAAATACATTTCAATGATGCGCTACCCTGTTAAAGATAAGAATATCGTTTCAGTAGGATACGATGAAATAAACCAGATTCTCGAAATAGAATTTAAACTACAGGCTATCCATCACTATCATGGAGTCTCATTGAATGAATTTATAAATCTTATGAAAGCGCCATTTATCGAAAATCATTACTTCAACTTTGTGTATTCTAAATATTCATTTGAGGTTTCTTGAGCTTATTATTAACCATTTAATCAAAAACACAACCATAAAAAAGCTTAAATGATGAAATATAAAGTTGGTATAATAAACAAATACTAAAACTATATTCTTTCAAAAAAAACAACTTAATTTGTCCAATAAAACGAAAGCTTACCATTTACCTTCATGAAACCCCTTCACCTACTCCTCTTCTTTCTCTATTCCTTTACCATTTTCTCTCAAACAAAAATTCTTTCTTGGAATATTGAAAATTTGGGGAAATCCAAGTCGGAAGTGGAGGTGGAATTCATGGCGAAAGTTGTGATGAATTACGATGTGGTGGCTATACAAGAAGTGGTTGCTGGTTATGGCGGTTCACAAGCAGTGGCACGATTAGTAGCAATTTTGAATCGTAAAGGTTCAAAATGGGATTATACAATAAGTGATCCAACTAGTAGTAGTACCTACAAAACCGAGCGCTATGCTTTTATCTGGAAAACGAGTAAAGTCAAAAAAATAGGTTCAGCTTGGTTAGAAAAAAAATACTATTTGGAGATTGATCGCGAACCTTACTATGCTACTTTTGAAAAGGACGGAAAAGCATTTACACTAGTCAATTTTCATGCAATTACTAAAAGTAAACAGCCTGAAACAGAAATAAAGTATTTTAAATTTTTACCCCAAGAAAATCCTAACTTGAATTTAATTTTTCTCGGCGATTTCAACTGTCCGCAATCACACACGGTATTTAATCCATTGAAAAAAATGGGATATGTTCCTGTTTTAGTTGGCGAAAAAACATCTTTGAAACGAGAATGTGATGGTGCTATTTGTTTGGCATCAGAATTTGATAATATCTTTTATCAGTCATCTAAACTCAATGTTTTGAATGGTGGTAAAATCCTTTTTTACACTGATTTTGAAAACTTAAAAGAGGCTAGAAAAATATCAGATCATTTGCCTATATGGGTAGAGTTTAGTTTGAATTAGGTTTTTCTTTATTTCTTAATGGTTTATTTTTTATCTCTTAAACCTACTATGTTTTTAATTTCTTTTTACGAGCGGCTGGAAATAATACATTATTTAAAATCAAGCGGTAACCTGGAGAATTAGGATGTAAATCTAAAACCGTTGGGGAATCGCCCACTTTGTGTTGGTAATCCTCAGGATCATGACCGCTATAAAATGTAAACATTCCTTTGCCTTTTTCGCCGTGAATGTAACGAGCTTCACCATTAAGTTCACAAGTCGCCATCGTCAATACACTGGATTTAACCACATTAGCTTCAAAAGCAGTAGTTTGTCCCATGAACCCTTTTACGAGTTGGGTATGGTTTTGACATAACATACTAGGAATGGGATCCCACTTTGCCGAAAATTCCATCAACGTAAAATAATCTGTATCCATAGGAATATTTCGTTTTTCGGTGGTATCGATATCTGAAAACTCATATTTGTCTGGTCTTCGCTCTAGCGTAAAATCTTTGAAAGCTAAAGAGTTTTGATAATTCAATTGGGATTGGTAATTGGCATCTGATGGATCTCCGTCAAACATGGGTTCACAAATGTCTAGACCATCAGCGGCAAGGGCAATGTCAAAACTGTCCGTAGCAGAACACATGGCAAACATAAAACCGCCACCAATAACAAAGTCACGGATTTTTTTGGCTACAGCCCCTTTTTCTTGAGATACTTTTAGATAGCCTAATTTGGTTGCCAAATCTTCGGCATTCTTTTTTTGTTCGATATACCAAGGCGTACTTTTGTAGGCTCCGTAAAATTTACCATATTGTCCCGTAAAATCTTCGTGATGCAAATGCAACCAATCGTACAAAACAAGTTGGTCGCTTAAGACCTCCTCATCATATATGGGTGTAAAAGGTATTTCGGCATAAGTCAAAACAAGTGTAACAGCATCATCCCAAGGTTGCTTCCCTTTAGGAGTATAAACGGCAATTTTAGGTGCTTTTTCTAAAACGACGGTTTCCATATTTTGAGAAGGACTCGCTATTTCATTTAAGATAATATTTGACTGATTATCAGACAAGATTTCAAAACTGACCCCTCTTATTTGACATTCTTTTCGTATTTCAGGGGCATCGGGAAGTAGGAAAGAACCACCACGATAATTAAGTAACCAACTGGCTTTGTATTTTTTATCCAAACACCAAAACGTAATTCCGTAGGCTTTGAGATGATTTTTTTGGGTAGTGTCATCCATTGGTAACAAAATAAAAGAGGCTTTTGCTATAAAGGAAATTAGAATTAAAAAAGTAACATATATCCTTTTTGAAATCATCTTAGTTTTTTTACTGAGTTAGTTTATCTTTAAAGTAAAAATAGTAAAAAAGACAAGATTCAGTGCCTAAATTTAAAAAACTCTAATGATAATTAAACATCTAAAAATATAATCCTTTTTTTTAGATGCTTAGATTCAATATCCCTTTCCTTTTGTATGAATCCGCTATTGTTCAATATGACCATTTCAAATTATTTATTATTATACAATAAAAACTTTGGTATGGAAAACAGTAGGGAAAGTAAAAGGATATGCAATAAACCTTCTAAAACACAATAATTCAAAAATGAATTTAAAAAACAGATTTTCGTATTAATCGTGCAAACAACTGATAACCGAGTCTCTTCCTAATAATATTTAAAAAATTGGCATCAAAACCAATGGTATATCGCTTAAAATTACGAGGAGGATTTTGAGCTATTTCGTATAATTGTTCAACGATAGATTGCTTTAAATCAATATTTTTATTGGTTTTTTTAATTAATAAAGCATCAATTTTATCCATTAAATCCTTATAAGAAGCAATTGATGAATCTTGGGATTTGACTACATTTTTTTGAAAATTAGAAGGAGTGTTTCCAAACTGTACGGTTGCTACACTAATATTAAAATCTCTCAATTCATACGCCATACACTCTGAAAAACTCTCTACAGCATGTTTTGTGGAATGATAAAAACTACCTAAAGGCAAATTAACCAAACCTGCAATAGAAGTAATATTGATAAATTGTCCTTTATTTTGTTCTCTAAAAACAGGGATAAAAGCACGACATACCTTTATTACTCCAAGCCAATTTACATCTACAATCGTTTGTATTTGTGAGTCTTCCGCTAATTCAACAAAACTCCTATAGCCTCTTCCTGCGTTGTTAATCACCAAGTCAATAGTAATATGTTCAGCTAAAATTTGTTTTTTACAATTAGCAATACTTTCAGTAGAAGTTACATCTAACTCATAAGTTATAATCCCTTTTGTGTTTAATAATTCTTTTCCTCTTTCTAAACAAAGCATAGTAGCTATTACATTATAGCCGTTTTTTGCAAAATACAACGCCGTAGCTTTTCCAATTCCTGCACATGCTCCTGTTATCAGTACCGTTTTCAATTCTGTCAATTTATATTATATCATTCAATAAAAAACGACCTTAATGAGGTCGTCTTTTATTGGTTTATCTTATTACAAATATATTTATTTAATCTGTGTTTTCAGTATATTTATAAGCATCAATTACTTTTTTAACTAATTTATGCCTTACAATATCTTTATCATCAAGATAAATAATTCCAATCCCGTCGATATCTTTTAATACTAATAAAGCTTCTTTAAGTCCTGAAATTGTTCTTCTTGGCAAATCAACCTGACCAGGATCACCAGTGATCATGAATTTAGCACTTTTACCCATACGCGTCAAGAACATTTTCATTTGAGAATGCGTTGTGTTTTGAGCTTCGTCCAAAATCACAAAAGCACTATCTAATGTACGTCCACGCATAAATGCTAAAGGTGCAATTTGAATGATTCCTTTGGCAATATAATCTTCTAATTTTTCATTAGGAATCATGTCGCGCAATGCGTCATAGAGTGGTTGCATGTATGGATCTAGCTTTTCTTTCATGTCTCCAGGTAAGAAACCAAGATTCTCACCTGCTTCTACCGCTGGACGAGTTAATATAATCCTCTTGACTTGTTTTTCCTTCAGTGCTTTTACTGCCATAGCCACACCAGTATAGGTTTTCCCTGTACCTGCTGGGCCTACCGCAAATACCATATCATTCTTATTGATTGTATCCACTAATAATTGCTGATTAGGAGTCATCGGTTTAATCATTTTACCTCCTACTCCATGTACTAATATTTTATCGTTAATGGTTGTTTTTCTATCCTCATCACCGTCTCCCATAATAACACGCTCAATCACATTATCATCAATATTATTATACCTTGAAAAATGCAACATTAATCGTTGAAATCGTTTTTCAAATTCATCTAAGATTTCTTTTTCTCCAAAAGCCTTCAACGTTGTGCCTCTCGCCACAATTTTTAGTTTCGGGTAGTATTTTTTAATAATTTCAAGATGAGTGTCTTGAGCGCCCCAAAACTCTTTTGGTGCGATGTCTATGAGCTCGATTATTCTTTCGTTCAAATTTGGCAGTTTTAAGTTAACATTTAGACAACTATTTTTTTTGATACTATATAAGGACTTAAATCTAAATTTATTTCCTAATTAATGGAATTTGTTTTTTGTTTTTTTGCTTTTTTGAGTTTACTATTATTAGCTTTGCATTTCTCAAATTTAATAAAAATTAGTTTTAGAATCCAGTAATAGTTATAAACAAAATTATGTCAATAATTACCCTTACTACCGATTACGGCTTGAAAGATCATTTTGTAGGTGCGTTGAAAGGGAAGATATTATCTGAATATCCAGAAGCCACCATTATTGACATCTCACACCACATAGACCCATTCAACACAGTTGAAGCAAGTTACGTTATAAATGCGGCTTATTCTAGTTTTCCAAAAGGAACGGTACACCTTGTTGGTGTCGATTTAGAATTAAACAAAGAAAACCAACATATTGCCATACAATGGAATGATTCTTATTTTATTGCTGCAGATAACGGGATTTTAAGTATGCTTTCACAAAAAATAGTTCCGCAAAAAATGGTTTCTATTAACATTCACGATCGTTTTCCAAATGATGCAACCGACTTAGATATCTTTGTCA
Organism: Flavobacterium sp.; assembly: GCF_049590715.1. Lineage (GTDB taxonomy): Bacteria > Bacteroidota > Bacteroidia > Flavobacteriales > Flavobacteriaceae > Flavobacterium. The sequence continues at coordinate 13,136 of NZ_JBAWDL010000021.1, read as the reverse complement.
AAGTGGCTTGTCATATTGCAAAAGGTGGATTATTAAATGTTATTGGCAAAGAAATTACGTCAATTAAAGAAGTTACCGAACTAAAGGCCACTGTTTCCAAAGACAATAATTCACTTAAAGGTCATGTTGTATATATTGATCACCTTGGAAATGTAGTAACTAACATTACAAAAAAGCAATTCATAGAAGTCGCAAAAGGCCGACCTTATGAAATTGTAATGAAAACCAAAAATATTAAAACGATATTACCACGATATTCTTCAATAGCTATTTCAGACAAATATCCCGTAAAAAACTATGAAGGAGAAAAACTAGCTATTTTTAACGAAGCTGGCTATCTTGAAATTGCTATTTTTAGAAGTAACCCTTCGACAGTGGGTTCTGCGAATAGCTTATTAGGACTAAATTATCGTGATGTTGTTACTATTCAATTTAAAAATTAAGAATTAAGTTTTTTTAAAACCATTACAATAAATTTCAAAACATGAATATTTTAATTAGAAAATTTTTTTATTTACTTCCTGTACCGCTACGTTTTGTAGTTAGAAGGATCATATACTTACCAAAAGATCTTTTACTTAGTAAAAAAACATCACTAATCCCCCCAAAAGGGCTTATTTTTACAGGTCGAGGTGACTATTTAAAAACAGGCGCCAATTACTTTTTGCTTTTCAAGAAATATTGTGATTTCAACCCTGATAGTGATGTTTTAGATATTGGTTGTGGAATTGGAAGAATGGCTATTTCATTTACAAATTACCTTTCTCCAAAAGGAAAATATGAAGGTTTTGATATCGTAAAAATAGGAATTGATTGGTGTACTAAAAACATTAGTAGTCGTTTCCCAAATTTCACTTTTAAGCTTATACCTTTAAAAAATGATCTATACCTAAGTAATTCAGACAAAAAGGCTTCAGAATTAGTTTTCCCTTATAAAAATGAAAGTTTTGATTTAGTTTTTTTAACTTCTGTTTTTACACACATGCTTCCTAATGACCTTGAGAATTATATTAGTGAAATTCAGCGTGTATTAAAAACGAATCAAAAGTGTTTTGCTACTTTTTTTCTTTTAGATGAAGAGAGCAAAACAGTCACAAAATCCAATCAATCTAAAAAATTCCCACATGATATGGGAACATATGCTTTAATGGATAAATCTGTAAAAGAAGCAAATATTGCTTATGATAAAAAATTTATATTTGAATTGATGCAAAAGCATAACCTAGAAATTACTGATTTCTTAAGGGGCAATTGGTCTGGAATTCAAAACAGTGAGGAAAACGAGCATCAAGACATAATTATTTTTAAAAAGAAATAAATGAAATCCATCTTAGTACGTGAAATTAAATCCTTTTTTGGTTCGCCCATTGGATATTTAGTAATTGCTCTTTTTTTAATTCTCAATGGATTATTCCTGTGGGTATTTCAAGGAGATTACAACATTCTAAATACAGGATTTGCTGATATGAGTCCATTTTTTACTTTATCACCTTGGATTCTAATCTTTTTGATCCCTGCCGTTACTATGCGTAGCTTTTCGGATGAAAAAAAACAAGGAACATTAGAATTATTACTAACTAAGCCTTTGTCTCATTGGCAAATTGTAAACGGTAAATTTTTTGGTGCTTTTTTATTAATTATAATTGCCATTATCCCTACATTTATCTATGTTTTTGCTATTTCAAATTTAGGGTCACCTGAAGGCAATATTGACATGGGAAGCACCATTGGTTCATATTTTGGATTATTATTTTTGATTGCTGGCTATTCTGCTATTGGGATCTTTACTTCAACTTTATCTGAAAACCAAATTGTAGCTTTTATTATTGCTGTTTTCCTATCCTTCTTTTTCTATTTTGGATTTGACGGACTAGCTACTCTAACGCCAAATTCAGCCAATTTTATTTCAGAGTTAGGTATGCAAGAACATTTTAAAAGTATGAGTCGTGGCGTTATTGACACTAGAGATATTCTTTATTTTTCTAGTATCACTATTGCTTTTCTTTCCCTTACTGTTTACAAACTTAAATCCGTTCAATTGTAATGGCAAATTCTGAAAATAAAAACCTCAAACCACTCTTTTTTACAATCGTTTTTTTGATTGTTTTAAATTTAGTTGGAAACTTCTTTTTTCATCGATTCGATTTAACCAAAGACCAACGATACACGCTATCGGAAACATCTTTAAACATCGTTAATCAAGTAACCGAGCCTTTATATATAAAAGTATATATGCAAGGAGATTTGCCTGCTGAATTCAAACGACTACAACAAGAAACAAGACAGTTATTAGAAGAGTTTCAAGCCTATAATAAAAACATTAGTTTTGAATTCATCAATCCGCTAGAGAGTGAAGACTCTAGTATGGACAACATTAAAAACCTATACACCAAAGGGCTTATCCCTGTAAATATTACCGTTGATGACAAAGGAAAACAATCTCAAGCCATGGTTTTCCCTTGGGCTATTGCCTATTATAAAGATAAAGAAGTTAATATCCCTTTATTAAAAAACATCATGGGAGCTTCAACGACCGAAAAAGTCATTGGATCAGTGCAACATTTAGAATACTCCATTGCAGATGCATTAAATAAAGTTGCGAACGAAAAACAAAAGAAAATTGCCGTAATCAAAGGAAATGGAGAATTAAAAGAGATTATGATGGCTAAATTCCTTTTGCAAATAAGAGAAAGTTACCATATTGGTCCGTTTACTTTGGACTCTGTCGCTAAAAATCCAAATAGCACTTTGGAAGCCTTAAAAAAATACGACTTAGCCATTATCGCCAAACCTACAGAAACTTTCTCCGACTCAGAAAAACAAGTTTTAGATCAGTTTATTACAAACGGTGGAAAAACGTTGTGGCTCATTGATCAAGTAACTGCTGAAATGGACAGTTTATACAATCCCTCAGGTAGTACCTTAGCTTTTCCTAAAGATTTAGGATTGAATGATATGTTCTTTAAATATGGTTTCCGTATTAATCCTGATTTAGTTAAAGACGAACAAGGAAGCCCTATAAAACTCGCTACTGGCGAACAAGGAAGTGCCACTCAATATCAAGATTTCAATTGGAAATTTGCACCACAAGTCTATCCTGAAAGTCAGCATCCAATTGTGAAGAATTTAGGCGGAATCAAATTAGAATTTACAAACTCTATTGACACGTTGAAAAACGGAATAAAAAAGACCCTTTTATTAGAGTCCTCTCAATATTCTAAACGAATTGGTACCCCTACCGAAATTAATTTGGACATGGTTGCTGAAGAAACTAGCCCTAATCATTACATCAATACAGGCAACATTCCACTTGCCGTTTTGCTCGAGGGCGATTTTAAATCAATGTTTCAAAATCGTGTTTTACCTTTCACACAAAAAGACTTTAAAACAATTGGAAAGCCTTCTAAAATGATTGTAATTTCCGATGGTGACATTATCAAAAATCAGCTAGATAAAAATCATGAACCAGTTGAATTAGGTTTTGATCAACGTTCTGGGAATTTATACGACAACAAAGATTTTGTGCTCAACTGTGTGAATTACCTACTGGACGACACAGGACTTATTAACATTCGTTCAAAGGATTTAGATTTACCATTATTAGATAAAGAAAAAGTCTATGAAAACTACACACAGACTCAGTTGTTAACTATCGGTCTTCCTCTTATAACCCTAGGTGTTTTTGGTTTTCTTTTTACCTTCATCAGAAAAAAGAAATATAGTAAATAGTGTTAATAAAAAATTTTCAATACTAAATTAGATTACGATATATTTGTAAAATGTATCCTTTTTTATAAATCAAAATCATAATACATACTTCAAAAAAAAATAAAATATACAGATGAAATTTATAGTATCGAGTTCGTACTTATTAAAACAATTACAAGTTTTAGGTAGTGTTATCAATAGTAGTAATACGTTGCCAATTTTGGACAACTTCCTTTTTGAATTAAACAACAATGAATTGACTGTTTCTGCTTCAGATCTAGAAACAACTATGTCAGCAACATTAGAAATAGATTCTACAAGTGTTGGTAGTGTTGCTGTTCCAGCTAAATTACTTTTAGAAATCCTTAAAACGTTTCCTGAGCAACCTTTGACTTTTACTGTTGAAGAAAATAGTACGATCGAGATTAGCTCAAATTCCGGAAAATACGCTTTAGCTTATGCGCCTGGGGAAGAATTCCCTAAATCTGTAAACTTAGATGAGCCATCTGTTACTTTAGTTCCTGCTGATGTTTTAGCGACAGCGATTAGCAAAACGATTTTTGCTGCTGGAAATGATGATTTACGCCCTGTAATGTCAGGAGTGTTTTTTCAATTTTCTCCAGAAGGATTAATATTTGTTGCTACAGATGCTCATAAATTAGTAAAATATGCTCGTACGGATGTAAAGGCATCAGAAGTAGCTGATTTTATTATGCCAAAGAAACCTTTGAATATCTTAAAAAACATCCTTTCTACTTCTGATTCTGAAGTAAAAATTGAATATAACGATTCAAACGCAACCTTCTCTTTTGATAACTACATCTTAATGTGTCGTTTGATTGACGGGAAATATCCAAATTACGAAGCCGTTATTCCAAAAGAAAATCCAAATAAATTAATGATTGACCGTTCTCAATTTTTGAGTTCTGTTCGCCGTGTTGCCATTTTCTCAAACAAAACAACACACCAAATTCGTTTGAAAATTGCTGGTGCTGAATTGAACGTTTCCGCAGAGGACATTGATTATTCTAACAAAGCAGAGGAAAGATTGACTTGTGACTACCAAGGAGATGATATGCAAATAGGATACAACTCTCGTTTCCTTACTGAAATGTTGACAAACTTACAATCTGATATGATTATGCTCGAAATGTCATTGCCTAACAGAGCTGGTATCTTAACCCCTATTGACGGATTAGAAGAAGGCGAAACAGTTACTATGCTTGTAATGCCTGTAATGTTGAATAGTTAATTTAACTTATATTTAATATTGAATTAATATTTTATTGTATTTTATTTTGCATAACCAATATTAATTCATATCATTGTAGAACAAATGCGCTATTAACCAACCATTTTTTTATATTTTAAAAAACCGCTATTTCCTTAAAGGATATGCGGTTTTTTTATTTTTTGCAAACTTCAATTTTAAGAAATGTTTCCAAAGTTATGCTTAAGTATAAAACAAAAAAAACTGGTTATTCAGGAATAAAATATTCTTGAATAACCAGTTTTTTTTGTTTTTAATTGATTTACTTTTTCTTTTCTGTCTTTTCTTTATATTCAATTGGAGACATAATCAACTTATCCACTTCAAAAGTATCATCGTAATTAGGTAATTTTCCTGATTCCCATAATTCAGCATCCGTTTGAGAATATACCCATAAAGGAGCTATATGTGATTTTGTCCACTTTTGAGTTTCAGCAACCATTTCTTTTACTCTTTCAGGGAACCTACCTGCCATATCTTTATGCTCTCCTAAATCTTCGGTTATATTAAATAACTGCCATGGTTCATTCCCCATACGAACAATTTTCCAATCTTCTTTTCTTGCTGCCACATCACAATACCCTTCACGGTAACGCAAAGCATAAATCATCTCATCTTTATGTGGACTTGTATTTGAAGCTAAATCATTCCAAATATTTTTACCATTCACTATTTTTCCTTTCGGCAAATTCGTTTGTGCTAAATGAGCAAAAGTAGGATACAAATCTAAAGCAGAAACTGGATGGTCAAAATGAGTACCTGCAGCAATTTTATTTGGATAATGAAAAAACATTGGAACACGAAATCCTCCTTCAAAAGTATCACCTTTAGTTCCTTTTAACGGATAATTATTAGCTCCATGATCAAAATTACCTCCATTATCACTCATAAATACAATCAATGTATTTTCATACTGTTTGGTTTCTTTTAATGCTTTCACAATCTCCCCTACACCTCTATCCACGGCATAAACCATGGCTGCATACGTACGTCTATCGGTATCTTTTATGTTTGAAAAAACCTTCAAATCTTCTTCTTTTGCCTCTAATGGCACATGTGGTGCATTATAAGCTAGATACATAAAGAAAGGTTTTTTCTTCTTTTTAGATTCTTTAATAACTCGAACAGCTTCTCTAGAAAAAGCGTCTGTTATGTATTCTGTTTCATGAACCTCTTTATCATTATGTAATAAAGGAGTAAAATAAACATTTATAGGATAAGCTCCTGCTTGTTTTTGTTTTTCATAATATGGTTGGAATTTTTCAGGAAAATATTTATGTCCACCTCCTAAAAAGCCATAAAAATCATCATACCCTCTATTATTTGGTTGAAATTCTTTATTATCCCCCAAGTGCCATTTACCAATAGCCGAGGTATAATACCCAGCGTCTTGCAACATATTACTCATATAGGTTTCATTTACTGGCACACCACTAGTAGTTACACGCCCATCATCTCTTAAATTATAAGGAGTACCTATTTCTTGCGTATATCTACCTGTCATTAGTGCTGCTCTACTAGGTCCACAAAATGGATGAGCTACATATGCGGATGTCATAATCGTCCCATCTTTAGCTAACTTATCCAATTCAGGAGTAATAATATCTGGCGAACCATTAAAACCAACATCAGCATAACCTAAATCATCACATAGAATTACTAGAATATTAGGTTTTTGAGCCGTTTTAACTTGAGCAGAACATCCAATTGTCAATGCAATAATTGACAATCCACATAAAGCTGATTTAATTTTCATTCTTATTATTTTTAGTATTAAACGAATAGAAAGGAACAAATTTCCCTCCTGATTAACAAAATAACAATTAAAATCTGGTTTTATTTATCTGTATTTTACCATTCATTGACGAGATTTTAACCCATCTACCCAAAATTAATTCTCCACTAGGGTAATCTTATGCTTTAATCTCAGAAAACATCTTAAATAACTCCCATTTTTTTCATCAAGAATGAAGCGCTTTTATTTTGACAAACACCATCTCTTAATTTATAATCAAAATACAAATCATCATTTACGATTTCAACTTCAAATGCTTTGTTTGTTAAAATAGTAGGATATGAATTGGTAGTCAAGCAAACTTCAATATCATGAGTTGCAATAGCTCCAATGGCTTTTTTAGCAATCATTTTCTTAACAACTTCAATGGTTCCATTTCGTTTATCATCAGAGTTAGTTCCCCTTAGAATTTCATCTAATAATACAAATGCAGGTTGGTTTTCAAGGGCATCCATAATCTGTTTCAAACGCTTGATTTCAGCATAAAAATAAGATTCACTATCCGATAATGAATCTGACAATCTCATGGATACCAATACTGGTAACGGATGAACGTTAGCTTTAGTAGCGCAAACCACTGCTCCCATTCCTGACAAAACCATATTCACGCCTAAACATCTCAAAAAAGTGCTTTTACCAGACATATTAGATCCGGTCAAAATCATAAAGGATTGTGGATAAAAAGCAACCCCATTCCCAACTCTAGTTTTAGAATTCAATAAAGGGTGACTCAGGTTTTCAAAATCAATTTTATAATCAGAATTTAAAACTGGATATACAAAATCAGGATTATTATAGGCAAAATTCGTCATGCTATTCAAGAATTCGAATTCTCCAATCACTTCCAACCATTCTTCGAGAGCTGCAGCATGTTCTTTTTTCCATCCAACTAAACTTTTCAAAACATGAAGATTGAATAAAAAAGTTCCGTTGAATAAAACGGCCGTAACAACATTTTCAATTGAATCATTTTTTGAAAACAAGTCTGACAATTTCTTCAAATGCACGCTCGCATTCTCCGTTTTGAATTTAAGTTTTTGCTGTAAAGCAACTAGTTTATTATCCAAAAATCTTTCTTCTTCAATAGATTTTAATAAAACCCCATACTTCCCAATGACTTTATCAATGTTGTAAGAATTGCCCATTTCTAATTTTATTCGTTTTAAAAACTTTCCTAAAACAATTAAATTCAACACAAATAAGTAGGACAAACTACTTAATATAACAAGATTTGAAGTAATTAGGTAAGCAATAAAGCCCGAAATAATTAACAACGGACTAGCATACGAAAAAATCACGGCCCATTTTGGCAAAGACTCACTATTAAAAGTGCTCCATTGCAATAAAGCTTTATAACTAGATTGCGTATCCTCAGTCACTTTGGCCAAAGCCGAAAACTCTTGACGCCAATCTATTTTATCATTTAACTCTTGAGTTGCTTCTTGGTTTTGTAAAATCACTTCAGGACTTGAAGCTTTTATTAGTTGTTGTGCCAAGGTTTTCTTTCCAATAAAAGTCGCTGTTCTATTGAGGTTTTGAAACAAAGAATGTTCGCCAAAAATATCCAAATCATAAGCATAAGGATGACTAAAATCATTAAACTCTATTCCGTTTTCAAAAGAAAGTTTATTGTTTTCAAGATAATCAATCTCATCAGTATTGATTTTGATCAGTGCCTCCTTTATTTTTCGCTTAAAAAGCAGTTTTGTATGGAAACGCATCAAAACTATAAATGACACAAAAAAACAAAAAGCAAGTCCTGCATATAATAGGTCGCTATTTTTAAGATAATAATAAAATGAAAAACCGAATAATAAACCAATTACCAACCGTAATAGGCTTATTGAGTTGTACTTTTTATTTAATACCGCTAACTCTTTGCTAAATATTGCTTTTTTTGAATGATAAATTTCCATAAATAATTTGAATAAAAAGCAAATATAACATTTCAGCTTTCGCAAAAGTATTCTTTGTAAAACATTTAAGAAATTGAAAGGTTATCGAAATCAAACATTAATATTAGAATTCAATTTTTGGACTTGTTTTTTGGCTTTTCAAATCCTATATTTGCTTTTGAATACAAAATTCTATGGAACAATTTATAGTATCGGCTCGAAAATATCGTCCTCAAACATTCAAAGATGTTGTGGGACAAAAAGCCATTACTAATACATTATTGAATGCCATAGAAAACAATCACTTGGCGTCAGCTTTGTTATTTACAGGACCTAGAGGAGTGGGTAAAACAACGTGTGCAAGGATTTTAGCTCGAAAAATCAACCAACCTGGTTATGATGATTTGAATGAAGATTTCTCATTTAATGTATTCGAATTAGATGCTGCTTCTAACAACTCTGTAGATGATATTCGAAACCTGATTGACCAAGTCCGTATCCCGCCACAAACGGGTAAATATAAGGTGTATATCATTGACGAGGTGCATATGTTATCCTCTGCCGCTTTTAATGCTTTCCTAAAAACATTAGAAGAACCACCAAAGCACGCCATTTTTATTTTGGCTACGACCGAAAAACACAAAATTATCCCAACGATATTATCTCGATGTCAAATCTTTGATTTCAAAAGAATTACCGTTAAAGATGCCAAAGAACATCTTGCCGAGGTGGCAACCAGTCAAGGAATCACCTATGAAGATGATGCTTTGCATATCATTGCTCAAAAAGCAGATGGTGCGATGCGTGATGCATTATCCATTTTTGACCGTGTAGTATCTTATTGTGGAAACAATTTGACACGACAAGCCGTAACCGAAAACTTAAATGTTTTGGATTACGAAACCTATATTCAAATCACGGATTTATTACTTGAGAACAAAATCCCTGACTTACTGATCGCTTTCAATGATATTTTATCTAAAGGTTTTGATGCGCATCATTTTGTTTCTGGACTAGCCAGTCATTTTAGAGATTTATTAGTTAGCAAAACACCAGCTACCCTAATTTTATTAGAAGCTGGGGAACAAGCACAAAAAATGTATGGTATTCAAGCACAAAAAGCGGATCAAGATTTTTTATTGAAAGGGATTGCTATTGCTAATGAATGCGACTTGAAATACAAATTAAGTCAAAACCAACGATTATTAGTTGAACTTTGTTTGATGCAACTAGCCTCTATCACTTTTGATGGAGAAAAAAAAAAGTTGACTACTTTATAATCCCGCCTACTTATTTTAGAAAAAAAGACTATTCCATTGCCGATCATTCAAAAGAAACGACAACTGAAGTTACAAAACCCGTAGTCTCAGCTCAAACTGTTGTTCCTGAAGTAGCACCTGAAGTAGTTGTAAAAAAAGAAACGCCTAATTTTGACGGAGGTACTGTTTCTGCTTTTTCATTAGCTAGTATTCGAGCTAAAAAAAACTTACTAGAAACAACTAAACCTGTTGTTAAACCCACTGCACATTTACCTAAAGAACCCTTTAGCGAAACTGAAATGTTGATTCAGTGGAATAAATATGCTAAAAAACTGGGGGATAAAGGATATAAAATCATGGAATCGCTCTTATTGATAAACGATCCTAAATTGAATGGTACACATGTTACCATCGAATTACCCAATGAAGGTTCGAAATTAGATTTTGAAAGTGAAAAAATTGGTCTGTTGGGTCATTTACGCGGACATTTACACAATCACGACATTACTGTTGATGTTATTGTGAATGAAAAAATGGAAAACAAAAGAAGTTTAAACGATCAAGACCGCTACAACAGATTACTTGAAATCAATCCAAATATTGAACTTTTGAGAAATACATTTGGACTAGATCTAGATGCTTAATTTTTTTTGAAAAACTAAAAATTAAAATACTCTTTAAAAAAACAAAGATGTTATTCTTTTTAAGAAGACGATAAACCCACTTAATTATTTAAAGTCCAAAATTCATCAAGTGAATTTTGGACTTTTTTTAATTTCACAAACACCTAAATTACAAGATCTTAAAAATAAAAAAAGCATTACAACTCAATTCAGTTTCAATATTTAAATTTGTTTTGGCACAGTTGTTGGATTCTGGATTATAACATTAGAAAACAATTAAACGAAATATTTATTTAAAGTATAGAAATTATGAAAACAATTAAACTATTAGCCATTGGGATTTTATTTGCAGCATCAAGTGCAATGCAAGCGCAAGTATCTGTTAACTTAAATATAGGAACTCGTTCAGCATGGCGTCCAGCCCCTGTACAAACAGCCGTTGATTTTTATTATATTCCAGAAGTACGAGCCTATTATGATAATCATGCAGGATTATACGTTTACTATTCTAGCAACAACTGGGTCAGGTCAAGATATTTACCTACTCAATACAGAAATGTAAATATAGATGCCTGTCATAGAGTTGCCTTGAATGGATACAGAGGAAATCGTCCTTACGAACATTATAGCAATCACAGAGCACCACAACAAGTAGCGTATAGAGCACCGCAACAGGTTGTGTATGTAGAAAGAGATCATCATTATGATAAACATGATTACAAACATTATGACAAACATTATGACAAACACGATAAAAAACATCATGGAAAACACTAATCATATTAGGTTTATTTGGTTTAGCTAGATTAGTGAATAAAAAGAGCATCAATGGTGCTCTTTTTTTATTAAGAATATTTAAAAAAATAGTCCTTAAAACATATAATCATTACATTTGAATTCATTGCATAATAACGTTTGATAAGATGTCTATAAATAAAATCACTCCTCTTTTCCTATTATTATTTGTTCTCCAAATATCATGGGGACAAAAACCTAAAAAACCAAATTCAGTTGAAATTTACAACCAAATTCAGAAGCTAAATTTTCTGGGATCAGTACTTTATATTGCAGCGCATCCTGATGACGAAAACACCAAATTGATTTCGTATTTATCCAATGAAAAAAAAGCGAGAACTGCTTATCTTTCTTTGACACGAGGGGATGGTGGTCAAAATTTAATAGGTCCTGAACTACGAGAACAATTAGGAGTAATCCGAACACAAGAACTTATTGAAGCTCGAAAAATAGATGGTGGCGAACAGTTATTTACTCGTGCCAATGATTTTGGTTATTCTAAAAACCCAAAAGAAACGCTTTTAATTTGGGATAAAAACCAAGTATTAGCAGATGTTGTTTGGGCTATCCGTAAGTTTCAACCTGATATCATTATCAATCGATTTGACCATCGAACTGCAGGAAATACTCATGGTCATCACTCGGCTTCGGCAATTTTAAGTGTCGAAAGTTTTGATATTTCCAATTCGAGCACTGCTTTTCCTGAACAATTGCAATATGTAAAACCTTGGCAAGTTACGAGACAATTTTTCAATCCTTCGTACTGGTTTTATGGTAGTCAAGAAAAATTTAATGCTGCTGACAAATCTACTTTTTCAGCTTTGAACACAGGGGTTTTTTATACCACTTTAGGAAAATCGAATCAAGAAATTGCTGCCTTGAGTAGAAGTAGTCATCAATCGCAAGGTTTTGGAACAACGGGAAATCGTGGTGATGAAACTGAATATTTAGAACAAATCAATGGAACACCTTTAAAGGAAAAATCCAATTTATTTGAAGGAATTGACACTAGTTGGAACCGAGTTAAAGAAGGAAAACCTATTGGGGATTTGATAACTAAAATTAGCACTGAATACAATTTTACCTCTCCATCCGCAAGCATTCCTAATTTAATCAAAGTGTATCAAATGATTCAATCTTTGAAAGATTCACATTGGAAAACAATAAAAACAGAAGAAGTAAAAAACTGCATTGCAAACTGTGCAGGCTTGTACCTTGAAGCTGTTTCAAACCAACAAGAAGTTACTCCAGGAACACTTTTAAAACTTAAAATAGAAGCCATCAATCGTACTGCAACAGATGCACAATTGATAAGCGTAACAACTTTTCCTAACAAAATAACAATACCCCAAAACAAAGTATTAAGAAACAATCAAATAAACAAAATTGACATTGATTTACAACTTCCACAAACTATTGATTACACCCAACCGTATTGGTTAAAGGAAGCAGGAAGCATAGGTATGTATGCTGTTTCCAATCAAGAAAACATCGGAATTGCAGCTATTATCAGAGAAACCAAAGTTGTTTTTAATGTAAAAATAAATCAAGTTGAGATTCCGTTTGAGCGAACTATTGTTTACAAACAAAATAGCCCAGTTAAAGGAGAAATGTACCAATATCTGGATATTTCTCCCGAAGTAACAACGAGTTTCCTCAATGACGTAACACTTTTTAATCATCAAAAAAACAAAACCATAGCCATCAAAGTTAAAGCTGGTAAAGACGAAATTAAAGGGAATTTAAAATTAGAACTCCCTGCTAACTGGTTCGTTACTCCAACAGATATTC
>NZ_JBAWDL010000020.1:0-24962 GCF_049590715.1 Flavobacterium sp. | reverse complement strand
TCACACATGGCAGTCATATCCGTAGATGTTGACTTTTTTTTCATTTTTATTTTAGCCATTCTTTTTGTTTTTTATTTGATACAATAAATATCAAAATTATTATTGTTTCAAACTTCCTCTGAATTTTCTGTAAGTATTTACAATTGTAGTACCTGCTTCATCAATTGAATAAGTTAAATCATCAATTTTAGAAGTAAATAAGTTATAAGCAACAATTGCCAAAATTGACGTAGAGATACCTGTTGCTGTATTAATCAAGGCCTCAGAAATACCAGTCGCAAGAGCCGCTTGATCAGGAGTACCAGCACTAGCCAAAGCACCAAAAGCTTTAATCATACCAGATACCGTTCCTAATAATCCTCCTAATGTACCTAAAGACACTAACGAAGAGATAATAGTCATATTTTTCTCTAACATTGGCATTTCAAGAGAAGTAACCTCTTCAATTTCCTTATGAATTGTTTCAGATGCTTCTTCACTATTGAAACCTTCTTTTTTAACATCTTGGTATTTAACCAAAGCAGCTTTGATAGCATTAGCTACAGAACCTTGTTGTTTATCACAAGCTAATTGAGCTCCATCAATATCACCTTCTTTAATACTTTTTTGAACATTTGCCATAAATTTATCTAAATTACCTTTTCCAGCAGCTTTAGAGATAACAAAATATCTTTCGATTGAAAAAACCAATACCATCAATAACATACCTAACAATACTGGTACAATAAATCCTCCTTTGTATACTTGTCCTAAAGTATTAATTGGGTGACCAGTCTCTGGATTACCACCTTCAAAATTATCAGCAGAGCCCATAATAAATTTCCAAATAAGAACCCCTACAAATACACATGCTGCAATGATGAAAAATGAAACCATCCCACCTCCATTTGATTTACTTTCTGCTTTAACTTTAACGTTTGCCATTTTTTTTAAATTTTAATGTTTTAAATAATTTATTTCAGTTGTAATTAACTTGTCGTGTAGCAAATTTATATGTTTAGTTCAAATAAAAAAACTTTTTTTTATTTCAATCGCGTTTTATCTACTGTAAAAAAAAGGATTTTACCATAATACAAGGCAATTAAAGGGATATTCATAAAATACAACCATAAAAATAATGCAAATTTTATCTTTTTATACTTTTTTAAACTAATTTAATAAAAATACTTACTCTGATTTTTAACCCAATATTTCTATTATTAACAATAAAAAACAATAAAAATTGCAGTAAACATTAATTTTGCCTATTTTTAAAAACCACAACAACCATGTTAAGACAACATTAAATTTACATTATGGATAATAAAAATAGCTTCTCAAAACACATAAATGAAGGATATTTTTGTAAAGGCGAAAGCATAATAATCGGCGGGGGTATACTAGAAAACGAAACTATTATTGACACCCATGTAAAAATTCCTTTAAAGACTTTAAACAGACATGGTTTGATTGCAGGAGCGACAGGAACAGGTAAAACCAAAACCATACAAGTATTGTCCGAGCAATTATCACAAGTAGGCATTCCTGTTCTTATGATGGACATCAAAGGAGATTTTAGTGGAATAGCAAAAGAAGGGGAAGAAAAAAGTTTCATTACGGAACGTCATGCAAAAATTGCTCTACCTTATACTATAGCTAAATTTCCAGTAGAATTACTTACACTTTCTGAACAAAACGGAGTACGTCTTCGTGCCACAATATCTGAATTTGGACCTGTATTATTCTCTAGGATTTTGGATTTAAATGACACTCAATCGGGAGTTATCTCAATCATATTCAAGTATTGTGACGACAACAAAATGCCTTTATTAGATTTAAAAGATATTAAAAAAGTCATTAATTACATTACTGAAGAAGGAAAAGAAGAAATAACTGAAAGTTATGGCAAAATCTCTACCTCGACTACAGGAACCATTTTAAGAAAAATCATAGAACTAGAGCAACAGGGAGCTGATTTATTTTTTGGTGAAAAATCATTTGAAATAGATGATTTAATGAGAATAGATGAGAACGGAAAAGGGTTTATCAATATCATTAGATTAACAGACATTCAAGACAAACCTAAATTATTTTCTACTTTTATGTTAAGTTTAATGGCTGAAATATACCAGCAAATGCCCGAACAAGGAGACGTAGGAAGGCCTGAACTAGTCATTTTTATTGACGAAGCACATCTTATTTTCAAAGAAGCAAATAAAGCTTTATTAGATCAAATTGAAACTATTGTAAAATTAATTCGTTCTAAAGGCATTGGAATTTATTTCATTACTCAAAATCCCATGGATGTTCCAAGCGGAATACTCGCTCAATTAGGTTTAAAAATTCAACACGCATTGAGAGCTTTTACTGCTAATGATCGAAAAGCTATAAAACAAACAGCAGATAACTACCCAACTTCAGAATTTTACAATACAAGTGAAGTATTAACTAGCTTGGGAATTGGAGAAGCATTTGTTACTGCATTAAATGAAAAAGGAGTACCCACACCTCTTGTTGCGACAATGTTAAGGGCCCCAATGAGTAGAATGGATGTTTTGACTGAAAGCGAAGTTCAAGAAATCAATAATCAGTCAAAACTTGTCAAAAAATATAGCGAACTTATTGACAGAGAGAGCGCATATGAACTCTTAAATAAAAAAATAACAGAAACAGAAAAGCTAGCAAAACAAGAAGCTCAAAAAAAAGAAGAACTTAAAACTACAAAAAAACAAGAGACGCAAGGTCCTAGCACTACAGAAGTGGTAGGGAAATCAGTTTTAAAAGTATTAACAAGCGCTACTTTTATAAGAGGTTTTTTTGGTATTTTATCCAAAGTGATGAAAAAATAATTTTTTTTTAAAACAAAACAAAAGACTGGTATACTCCTAAAAAACGCACAGTCTTTTGTTTTTATGTCAGTTTTACAATACGTTAAGTAATTCTAAAATTTTGTTCTCCACTAATTTACTATTCCATAGTTTTTCAATATTATCTATATCAAGAATCTTTTTCATTATTTCATCTTGTTGATCACCAATAACTAATGCTTCAGCATAAGGTCTATCACTGAATGTTACTCTACAGTATAATGGCATCGATGCTTCAGGATATTTATCTGAAAAATGCTTTTCTATTTTTTTTGTAAAAGAAATTTCTCATCGGCTGTTTTGGTACTCATTTCTATAAAATTACGATACGATAATTCAGCTATAGCATCGGCATCAGGTTTTCTTATATCTTGGTAATCCAAGAAAATCGTTTCCCAGTCATCACCAAGTTTTTCCATTATCTGAGACAGAACCATAACATCTTCAAAACCCGCATTTATCCCTTGTCCATAAAAAGGCACAATAGCATAGCAAGCATCACCAATTAAGGCTACCTTATCAATATATGTCCATGGAAAACATTTCATTGTTACCAAAGTACTTATTGGGTTTTTGAAAAAATTTTCGATTAACTTTGGCATCACTTCAATGGAATTAGGAAAGTTTTTGGCAAAAAAAGCCTCAACATCATCTATATCTTTAAGTAAGTCAAAAGAATTTTCTCCTTCAAAAGGCATAAAAAGGGTACACGTAAAACTTCCATCGAGATTAGGGAATGCAATCAACATGTAATCTCCACGAGGCCAAATATGAAAAGAGGTACTATCTAATTTATGTGAATCATCTGGATTAGCAGGAATATTTAATTCTTTATATCCTAATTTCAGAAATTATTGAGAATAATTAAACATGCTTTGACGTTGCATACGATGACGAATTCTAGAAAAAGCACCATCAGCACCGAAAACAATATCATATTTAAGTTCTTCCCAAACGCCTCTTTCCGTTTCCCCAATATGTAAGGTTGCTTCTTTTAAAGTAACATCCCATATTTTTTGTTCAAAGAAAAACTCAGCACCAGATTCTTCAGCTAAGTCAATCATCTTACGATTCAAAATACCTCTAGAAATAGAATAGATCGCCACTCCTTCTTGACTGTAACTTGAAACTTTAGAGCATCTACTAAATGAATGGCACGCTTATCCATGGGCAGTGCTAATTCCCGAACTGCATCCCCTACATCTACACCATCTAGAGCTTTCCATCCCCGATTTGACATCGCTAAATTTATAGATCGTCCAGAAAACTCAATTTGCCTAATATCTGGACTTCTATCAAATACATGAACAATATGCCCTGCTTTTCGCAAATATATTGCAAGTAAAGAACCAACTAAACCTGAACCAAAATAGCTATTTTTTTAGGAGTTTGCATAATACCACTTAAATTAAGTGAAAGTGAAATTTTCAATCATCAAGGAGACTACATTCAAAAGAAGAAGATTTCAAGATACAAAAACTTTATTAATGGTAAAAAAAATGTTTGAATATCATATTTATGATATTCAAACATTTTTAATAACGATAATCAAAACTGATTTATTTATTTTTTTTACTTCCATCAATTATAGCACCAGTTCCTGCACCAACTCCCGCTCCTGCTAAACCACCAATAATTGCACCTTCCCCTTTTTTACTACTAACAGCAGCGCCCGTTATTGCCCCAACACCTGCACCAATTAAGGCTCCTTTGGCAGCAGAACTCATTTTTTTCTTTTCAGTAACCGTGGTCGTGGTCGTATTTGTTGATGTTGCAGGTTGATTTACAACAATAACTTCTTTTTCTGCTTTCACACTCGCTTTAGCCTTATCCATTTCTAGATTCATGGAGTCAATCACTTTTTGCTTTTCCATAGCCATTCTCATAGAGTCTACAGTTACTTGTTTTGCTTCCTGAATACTCATTTCTCCTTGATGTTTACAAGAAAAAATAGCCAATGACAACAATGTTACATACATTAACTTCATGGTATTTATTTTTTTAAAAATTTGTAATGCTCTAAATTACACTTAAATGATCAATATATTTTATATAATTTAAACTTACTATTATAAAATTACATAAAAAGAAAAGCTAAAAGCAATCTTTTTTGTATTCCTGATTTTAAAATTTGACCAAAATCAAACATATCTTCATAATTAGCCATCGCGACGTTTTACCTCAACAATAGCTTCCTCAGGCGTATAACCGTGAAAATGCACTTGACTTTGCAACATGTATTGATCAGAAGGAAACGCTTTTTTCTCACAGATAATTTTATATCGGTTTTGAGTAGGGCGATAAAAGGAAACCATCATCAGATGCAAATTAACCGTAAGAGTATTCATCACCGTAACTTCGGAAGGGAGACAACCAACGATTTTACTCAGTGGTTTTGCAAAACGTTCTTGATAATCACACCAAGGTTTGTGGGCATAAAAATGACCTTCAACGCCTAATTCTGCCCAATCATTCATAATTTCATCTACATAAGATTTTGTTCTTTTGAGCTGCAAGCCGAGAGAGTTCCCTGCGAAATAAACCACCTTCTTCCCGTCTACTTTGGAAAAATGAATTCATCTTTATACTTATGAAGTGAATCTTTAGAATCGAGTTCGTGCACGAATACTCTAGTGTTTTCGAAAGTCATGTTTACTATTTTGGCAGGTTAAAAATAGTACAGATTTTTGATAGTTGATTTATGACTACCGATTTGATTTAGACCAATCGATAAAAGATTGATGCTATTTCAAATGTAGTTCC
This sequence comes from Flavobacterium sp., assembly GCF_049590715.1. Lineage (GTDB taxonomy): Bacteria > Bacteroidota > Bacteroidia > Flavobacteriales > Flavobacteriaceae > Flavobacterium. The sequence goes on along the minus strand of NZ_JBAWDL010000020.1, from coordinate 19,353 downwards.
TTTGAAATTAAAAATAGTTAATAATAATGCACAACTATTTTTATTGAAGATGGGATTGTGTTAAGGATGGAAAATGGAAAGCTTAAACTTGTAATGTACATCCCGCAAACGCTCATAAAAAAATCTCGCCATTGCTGACGAGATTTAGTGAATTAACCTTTATGTGAATGATTAGATGATTAACATCGCATCACCATAAGAGTAAAATTTATATTTTTCGGCGATTGCTTCATCATAGGCTTTACGCATTAAATCGTGACCACAAAATGCTGAAATCATCATTAACAACGTTGATTTTGGTGTATGGAAATTTGTAATCATACAAGTTGCTACACTAAAATCGTGAGGTGGAAAAATGAATTTATTTGTCCATCCTTCAAAAGGATTTAAAGTACCATGTGAAGAAACAGAACTTTCGATAGCACGCATAGAAGTAGTTCCAACAGCACAAATACGTTTCTTTTTAATTTTAGCTTCGTTTACGATATCGCAAGCTTCTTGCGTAATTTTCAACTCTTCTGAATCCATTTTATGCTTAGACAAATCCTCTACCTCAACTGGATTAAATGTTCCTAAACCAACGTGTAATGTCACTTCTGAAAACTGCACACCTTTGATTTCTAATCTTTTTAATAAGTGTTTAGAGAAGTGTAATCCTGCCGTTGGAGCTGCAACAGCACCTTCTTCTTTAGCATAAATAGTTTGGTATCGTTCTGCATCCTCAGGTGTTACCTCTCTACTAATATATTTTGGGATTGGAGTTTCTCCAAGTTCTGTCAATTTATTTCTAAACTCTTCGTAGGAACCGTCGTAAAGAAAACGTAACGTTCTACCACGAGAAGTAGTATTGTCAATTACCTCAGCTACTAATGAGTCATCATCACCGAAATACAATTTGTTTCCGATACGAATTTTACGAGCAGGATCCACCAACACATCCCATAAACGTTGTTCAGCGTTTAATTCTCTAAGTAAGAAAACTTCGATTCTTGCACCTGTTTTTTCTTTGTTCCCGTATAAACGAGCTGGAAAAACTTTGGTATTATTCAGAATCATTACATCACCATCATCAAAATAATCGATAACATCTTTGAACATTTTATGCTCGATAGTTTGTTTTTTACGATCAATAACCATTAAACGGGCTTCGTCTCTATTTTCTGCTGGAAATTCAGCTAAAAGTTCTTTTGGTAAATCAAATTGAAAATGTGATAATTTCATTCTTAAATTTTTAGATTTTAGATTTAAGAGTTAGGATTCTTTATATAAATCCGTAATAACTTTTAAATCGTGTGCAAATATACTATTGTGAGATAGGCGTTGTCAAGTGTTTTAGTGTTTATTTTTGTTAAAAGACACTTAATCAAATCTAAACAGTCCAAAAGGCCAACAAACTATCAGTTTTATTTTTAAATTTCGGTTTGATTAAAACCTAGTTTCTTCATGTCCACCCAAAAATCAGGATATGATTTTGAAACAACTTCGGCATTTTCGATGATAATTGGCACTTTTAAAGCTAAAGGTGCGAAAGCCATTGCCATACGGTGGTCATTATACGTTCCGATTTTGATATTGTGATTGATTATATCAGAAGCTACTAATGTCAAACTATCATTAGTTACTGAAATATCAGCTCCTAATTTAGTCAACTCAATGCGTAAGGCTTCCAATCTGTCGGTTTCTTTAATTTTCAATGTATGTAAACCTGTCAAATGGCAACCTATTCCTAATCCAAGACAAGTTACTACGATGGTTTGTGCAATATCTGGTGTATTGTTTAAATCCAAGTTTAAAGTTTCAGGTTTGAAGTTAATATCCTTTGTAAGTGTCAAGGTATTATTTTCGAATTGAGAAACAACTCCCATTTGTTTGTAGATTTCAACCAAGGCTGAATCTCCTTGCAAACTATTTTCTTTATAACTACTAATTCTTATTGAAGCCGTATCAGACAAAGCTACTAAACTAAAAAAGTACGAAGCCGAACTCCAGTCTGACTCTACCACCATTTCTTTAGTACAGACTTCTGCCTTAGGAAATACTTTGATGGTATTGCCTTCAAAACTTGTTTTAATATCCAAATCATTTAGCAAAGCCAATGTCATTTTGATATAAGGAACAGAAGTAATTTCACCAACAAGGTTAATTTCGATTCCGTTTTCTAATTTAGATGCGACTAACAAAAGAGCCGAAATATATTGACTACTTACATTAGCTGGAATATTCACTTTCGAACTTGTTATTTTTTGCCCTTTGATTTGAATAGGAGGATACCCTTCTTCTTTTTCATAAGCTATAACTGCTCCCAACTGCGTTAAAGCTTCAACTAAAACCTTAATAGGTCTTTCTTGCATTCTTTGCGAACCTGTCAAAACTACTTCACGCCCGTCATTTACAGCAAAATAAGCCGTAAGAAAACGCATAGCGGTACCAGCATGATGAATATCTACTATTTCATCATTACCTTTTAAGGCTTTTTGCATTACTTCGCTATCATCAGAATTGGAAGTATTTGCTAAAGTAATATTTGGGAATAAAGCTTGTAATAATAATAAACGATTGGTTTCGCTTTTAGAACCAGTAACCGCAATAGTTGCTTGTAAATTAGCGTGGGAAGTTTGTAACAGTAAATTCATCGTGGAAGTTATGAGTTGTGTGTTATGCGTTAAAGGTTATTTATTATGAGTTAAGGATTATGTATCAACTTAAACCTAAACAATTGAAACAAATATTTTCGGGGCGCAATTTACCACTCCTCGCTCACAATTCATAATTCAAAACTCATAATTATTTTAATTTTTCATTGTTTCTGTGACGATCTTTATCACGCACGGATTTTAAATCCATTTTTTTATCAAAAGCAGCCTGTAAATCAATCCCCGTTTGATTAGCTAAACACAATACCACAAAAACCACATCGGCTAATTCTTCGCCAAGATCTTTGTTTTTATCCGATTCTTTTTCAGACTGCTCTCCATAACGGCGGGCTATGATTCTGGCCACTTCACCTACTTCTTCTGTAAGCTGAGCCATATTTGTCAATTCGTTAAAATAGCGAACACCGTGTTCTTTTATCCAAGTATCTACGTCGAGTTGAGCGTTTTTAAGATCCATTTTTTTTTACTTTAAATTATTTACGATTTAGCAAAATAATACTAAAAACGGTTTTGAAAGCACCATTAAAATTAAATATTCTTTCACTCATGAACTAATTCAATGATAATGCGGTATAGTTCTTCTGGCTCAAAAGGTTTAGAAACATATCTATTTATCCCAACAGAATTACAAATTTCAACAACAGCACCTGTTACAACTGCTGACAATGCAATAATAGGAATGTTTTTCTTAGTATTATCTTCTAAATTACGAATGGCAGTAGAAGCTTCGTATCCATCCATAATAGGCATCATAATATCCATCAAAACAATATCAAAATCTCCCTCTATAACTGCTTGAACTGCTAATTTTCCATTAGCTACAGTTATACATTCCAAATTGAATTTTGAGAGTACTTTTTGTACTAAAATTTGATTGATACGATTATCTTCTGCCAAGAGCACTTTAATTCTTTTACTCTCATCCACCTCAATAATGGGCTTACTTTTCTCAATATACAATTCAGAACCAGACAAATAATAATCACTCTTAGCAAAAGGCAAGGTTACTGTAAATTTAGTACCAACATCAATTTTACTTTTAACACGAATTTTACCATTCATAATCGCAATAATTTTCTTTATGATGGTTAACCCTAATCCTGTACCTCCATACCTTCTTGCATTATTATCACTCACTTGAGTGAAAGGATTGAAAATTGTTTCCAGCTTATCAGTTGGAATTCCTATTCCAGAATCTTGTATGATTATTTTAATTAAATAAAAATCATCTTCTTCATCTTCAAATTTAATTTTTAATCTAATCTTCCCTCTTACATCAGTAAATTTAATGGCATTACTGATTAAATTAAACAAAATTTGAGAAACTCGAATGGAGTCTCCATTAAGAATTGTAGGGACTTTTTTATCAATTGAAATTTTAAAATCAATTCTTTTCTTTTCAATTTTATCCAAAAAAGTATCATGAATCAATTGAGTCAATTTAGACAAATCGAATGGTTTAACGAAAAGGGTAATTTCTCCAGATTCAATTTTGGCTAGATCTAAAATATCATTGATAATTACCAAAAGAATATCTCCTGACATCTTGATATAATCCAATTGTTTTTTACCCTCTGAATCCAATGATGCATTATTTAACAATAAATCGGTAAATACTAAAATACCGTTGAGTGGAGTCCGGATTTCATGACTCATACTTGACAAAAACTGATCTCTTGCTTTTGCTAAATGTTCGGATCGTTCTTTTTCTTCAACTAATTTTATATTAATTGTTTCTAATAAACTTTTAGAAACCATAACCTCTTTTAACTCTTCAATATAAGTATTAAACCCCATGCAGAAAACATCTAATTCATCTTGAGCATCCGAAATAGGTAAAAAACTAAAAAAGTCGCCAGAATAACATTCTGAAATCTGATCAATAATTACATTAGTTCTATTTTTTTTGGATTCAATTTTTTTGGACAAATAAAGCAGCTCTGTATGCACATCATCTAAACTATCACCATAGGTAATTTGTTCTTGAAACTCATCTGCATTAATAGAACGAACCAAAGCTAATATTTCTTCCAGTTTAGACATAATACTAATTTATTGTTTTATGTTTTGTTTTTTTATATCATTAAGCCAAAGCAAAGCTTCTTTTTCCGAAGTAAAAATTTTTACAGGAATTTTTGTTTTTCTTGATGAAATAAAAACTTTAGCCATAAACTTTATTAAATGGGAATTTACAACCATAGCGCAAGCATGTAATAATTCTTGACCATTTTCATGAAGAAAAGTGCTAGCTTCATTCGAAATAAATTTTACTCCTGCAAGATTCATACACCAATATTGACATTCACTATTAGATATAAGACATCTTAATTCTACAAATTTTTTTGATTCTTCCAATGTTAATCTAATAGGTTTTTTAAAACTACTAAACAACATATCGTTTTCTAACCACAACTTGATATAATCATTTTCTACCATTATGATGATTATGTTTTTCGTTATTCACTTTTATCTCTTTCAACCATTCAGCAGCTTTTTCTTTGTTTGTGAATGCTTGAAACGGAATTTTTGATTTTTTTAATTTTAAAAAGGCATTGAATAAAAATTTATGAATATGTGAATTAATAACTATAGCACAAGCAAATAAAAAATCTTGACCATAGACATCCACATAATCTCTACATTCTTTAGGAAAATCTTTGGCTTCTTTTACATCATAACACCAGTATTGATTAATATCATTAGAAATAGCATGTCTCAATTCAATGATCTTTTTAACTTTATCTAAATCTAAATTTACATTAAGTTTGAATTTGCTATACATAATCCCATCGACAATCCAAAACCTAATAAATTCATTCTCTAATTCTTTCATTTCGTATTACTTTTCATATTCGAAAACGACTCAATTACTTCCATGTTAAAAGTATCATCTAATTTAACAAAAGCATACAAAGGTATTGTATTTGCTCCATATTTTTGTTTTTCATAATCAGCAGAATACCCTAAAAACACCTTTTCTTTTTTTAAAGAATTTGCTCTTTTTACCAGTTGAAAAATGGCTTGCTTATACAAATTCATTGACTCAACATACTCATAATTCAAACCCATAATTAAGGGTGAGTAATGCGTGTCCCCTTTGTATGACCACACACAGCAGATGGTTTCATCACCGCCTTTTAATTTAATATCCATAAATTCCCATTCTTCATATGTAGACAGTATTTGAGTTATCTTGGGTGGATATTTAAAATAATTAACGGCATAATTATCCTTTTTTACATTTTGAAATAAATTATAATAATGTTCCGCTTCTTTACTACTTATTGTTTCTTTAAAAGTAATATCGAATTGGTCTTCATATTTTAATACATACCTTTCAATATTTCTTTTATTATTTTTTGATGGAATTTGCTTAAGAAAATCTTCGTTTGTTTGCCAACTTTGAATTGGAATTATATTCACATTAGGCATATTTATTTTGACAAATCCTTCCTTTTCAAAATACTCAATGTATTTGAAATCGGACTGAAAATCTCTTAAAAAAACTACTGTTGCATCGGTAACTTTTTTTAATTTTTCAACTTCTTTAAAAAAAGCACTAAAAACCTCATTGATTGAAGCGTGTTTCTCATTAACAAAAAGATGGTTTCCTTCAGTAAATAGCGAACCCATAGCCAATGTTTTTGAACATAAATAATAAGGATCCTGTTCTCTTTGTTTTTCGATTTGCATAGAAATATTTTCTAAAGATAACATGTCGTCTTTATAAAGTCCACTTGTAAAAAATGTAGCTAACAAAACTTCATTATTTTTATCTTTGATGATAACATAATGAAAACCCCAATTTTCTTCTAGTTTTTCGTTATTACTAAAAATCTCTTCAAGACAACGTAAGCCATTGTGCGAATAACTACCATTGTCTTTGAATAGATAATCCCATAAATGAATGTCTATTTCATCAATATGATTATATGTCTCTACAAAAATGTTTCCTTTTTCTATTAATTTCTCAACATTCTTCCCTTTAAATGGAACATTGAAAGTCTTATATATTTTCTCTAAGTCTTCCTTTTCTTCATCTACGGCTATATAAAAATTACGACCTATGGAATCCACTAACGTATCAATATGTTCTTTTGTATTATGTCTAGTAAGTGTAAATCTCAAACCTGTTTTGTCATTTGGAACAACTGGAAATGTTGCTGTATTCACATACAATCCATCGGATAAAACGCGTTGAACCAAATTTTGTGCTACTTTCACAGAACCGGTTCCTATAAAATAAATTGGTGTTTCATTTGACGAAGTATTCGTCAAATTGAGTTCTTCTAATTTTATATTCAAGTACTCCATTGAGTCTTTCAACTCTTTTTGGTACGTATGAATTTGATCAGAAAGCATAAGTTCTGCAGACCCTATTGCTGCTCCCACATTAGCAGGAGATAAAGGATGCGTATAGGCCAGAATCCCTCCATAAATATTAACTTTTCTATGCATTTCTGAATCATTAAAAACAGCAATTCCTCCAATACAGCCGAAACCTTTAGCCAAAGTACTCATTAGTATCACCCTTTCGCTTTGCTTAAAATGTTCGAATACACTTCCGCTACCATTTATTCCTGTCCATCCCACACCATGAGCATCATCAAAATATAAATGAAGTTTTGGATATTTTTCTAATAAATAAAGAAGTTCTTTTTTATTTGGTAAATCACCATACATAGAATACACCCCATCGGCCATATACCAAATTTTCTCATATTGATTATACCCTCTTTTGATAAATTCTTCTAACATTTCCATACTGTTATGGCGAATCATTTTCACCATCGTACCTTGCAATTTTGCAAATTGACAAGGATATTGCACACTATAATGTACTTGTTGATCTAAAATAATTAAATCACTAGGTTGGATAATAGTCCCTATCACTGATTGATGAGCAACGGAAGTTGAAGTAAAAGTTATTACAGGATGATTATCAAAAATTTTACTAATTAAGTTTTCTAGTTCATCTTGATAAGATGCTTTAACATAGGTTCTTGAAATGGAAAAATGGGAGCCATAACGATCTAACAAATCATGACTTTTAGCCAAAATATGTGGATGCTTTTCCAGACCTAAATACCCACAAGTACCAAAATTGATTAAATCCTTATCATTTATTTTTAAGAACTCTCCATTAAACGCTTCTTCCTGTGAAGAAAGATGCATTACGTTATTTTTTTTTGCTGTAGTTGCAACATGATCAATTACATCATAAGTACTTGTGTGTTTTATTTTTGCCAAAATTTCAAGTTATTAAATTAGTAGATTTAGGGGAAATCTCATTCAATTTTATCAAATGTAAAAAATAAAACACAATTAAAACATTCAATATCCTTTTAAAAATAAAATTTAAAAAAAAAAAAAAACGTTTAATTTTATCAAATCAAAGCCTTCACTCTCTATTCTTACTATCAATAATAATAGTTACAGGCCCATCATTTATTAGACTGACTTTCATGTCTGCGCCAAAGATGCCCGTTTGGATTTTTTTACCCATTTCCAGTTCCATTTTTCGAACAAAATTTTCATATAACGGAATGGCGATTTCAGGTTTTGAAGCTTTACTATACGACGGACGATTGCCTTTCTTTGTAGCGGCATGGAGTGTAAATTGACTAACTACAATCACCTCTCCATCAACATCTTGAACTGAGCAGTTCATTACTTCCTTTTCATCGCCAAAAATTCTAATTTTGGTTATTTTACCTACTAACCAATCAATATCTTCTTGAGTATCGGCATCTTCAATACCTACTAAAACCAGTAGCCCTTTTTCGATAGAAGCGATTAATTTTTTATCAACGGTTACAGTAGTTTCGGCAACTTTTTGTAAAACAACTCTCATTAGTTTCTCAATTCATCACTTTGTTTTCGATCCTCATCGTAGATATCGGTACGGTAATTTTCATCATCTCCTTCTAATATCTTCAAGTAACTATTGTATCTAGACCAAGCAATTTCATCATTTTCTAATGCCGCTTTCACCGCACACTTAGGTTCTTCTTTATGCAAGCAGTTATTAAATTTACATTGGTCTTTGAGCTTGAAAAATTCAGGGAAATAATCACTGATTTCACACTTCTCCATATCAACAATTCCAAAACCTTTAATTCCAGGTGTATCAATGATTCTCGATCCAAAAGACAAGTCATACATTTCAGCAAAAGTGGTAGTATGTTGCCCTTGTTTACTAGCTTCAGAAATTTGTTTTGTTTTAAGATCTAAAGTTGGTTCTAAAGCATTAACCAATGTTGATTTTCCAACACCTGAATGTCCTGAAAACATACTTACTTTATCTAGCATTAGTGCTCTTAACTCTTCAACTCCTTTCTTCTGCGTAGAAGAAACACGAAGACATTGATACCCTATTTCTTGATAAACATGTTGCATATACAATTGCTCATCAAGCGTAGCCTCATCAAAAGTATCGATTTTATTAAACACTAAAATAGTCTCAATCCCATAAGCCTCAGCAGTAACTAAAAAACGGTCAATAAAATTAAACGTAGTTGGCGGATTATTTACCGTAATCAACAAAAACACACAATCAATATTAGCCGCAATAATATGCATTTGATGTGACAAATTCACTGACTTCCGAACAATATAATTCTTCCTATCATGAATATTATGAATTGTTCCAGTGACTTTATCAGATGACTCTTCCAGTTCATAATCCACATGGTCACCCACAGCTATAGGATTGGTACTCTTGATACCTTTCATCCTAAACTTTCCTTTTATTCTACACTCTATAAAATGGCCTTTATCAGATTTTACCGTGTACCAGCTTCCTGTTGATTTATAAACGATTCCTGTCATGGGCACAAAGATAATTTATTGTTTAAAGTTTGAAGTTTAAAGTTTAAAGTTTTTTTTAATCAGGATGAAATAAAAAATCCCTTCAACTAAAAAAGTTGAAGGGATTTTAATATTATGAATCAAACATAAATTATCCGTTTATAACTTTCTCTTGATGACCAATACTTTCTTGATGAATTTCTTTGAATAATTTTACAATAAATTCTTCAGATAATCCTTTTTTAGCTCCAGCAGCAACCATTTTCTCTTGGATTTCGTTCCAACGAGTGTTTTGTAAAACTGCAACGTTATTGTCTTTTTTCACTTGACCAATTTCGTCAGCAACAGTCATGCGTTTTCCTAACAACTCCAAAAGATTTTGATCCAATACATCGATATTAGCTCTCAATTTTGTCATTTTGTTTTCAAAATTGCTATCGCCACTTACTTTTCTCACTTTCAAATCTTTGAAAATTTGCTTCAAAGCATCAGGAGTAACTTGTTGTGCAGCATCAGACCAAGCGTTATCTGGATCGATATGCGTCTCGATGATCATACCATCATAGTTTAAATCCAATGCCTCTTGCGTTACATCAAGAATCATTTCACGGTTTCCTGTGATATGAGATGGATCAATGATTAATGGTAAATCAGGGAATTTATTTTGCAATTCAATAGCAATCTGCCATTCTGGAATGTTTCTGTATTTAGTTTTTTGGTACGTAGAAAATCCTCTGTGGATTACTCCTAAGTTTTTGATACCTGCCATATACAAACGCTCTACACCACCTAACCATAAAGCCATATCTGGATTTACTGGGTTTTTGATCAAAACGATTTTATCAGTTCCTTTTAATGTATCTGCAATTTCTTGAACTGCAAATGGATTAGCTGTTGTACGAGCTCCAACCCATAATACATCAATATCATGCTCTAAAGCTAATTTACAGTGTGCTGCAGTAGCAACTTCAGTACCCATCAACAATCCTGTCTCAGCTTTTGCTTTTTGCAACCATTTTAATCCAATTTCTCCAACACCTTCAAATCCTCCTGGACGCGTTCTTGGTTTCCAGATACCTGCTCTGAATACACTTACATCAGAATCTTTCAATTCATGTGCAATTTTCAATACTTGTTCTTCAGTTTCAGCACTACATGGTCCTGCAATTACAAATGGGTGTTCCAATTTGAATGCGTCCAACCAATTTCTCATTTCTTTACTATTCTCCATTTTTTCTTGTTTTTAGTTCTCCTTGACATCCCAAATTCGACGAAAAGGGACACAAAAGTATTATTATTTATTTGATTATTTTATTTATTCTATTATTATATGGTAATTAAACCTTACTTTTTCAATCCATTAAGGATTTCTTTAATCTTGTTGACACTTTGCATTTCACTAAAAATAGCTTCATAATCATCTTGAACCAACAATTCTTTAAATTGAGTCAAATTCAAAATATATTCTTCTAATGTTTCAATCACCTGTACTTTATTCTGTTTAAAAATTGGTGTCCACATTGCTGGGGAACTTTTTGCTAATCGCACAGTACTCTCAAAACCAGAACCCGCCATATCAAAAATATCTTGTTCATGCTTCTCCTTTTCAATCACCGTTTTCCCCAGCATAAACGAACTAATATGTGATAAATGCGACACATAAGCAATATGTTTATCATGCGATTTTGGATCCATATACCGAATACGCATTCCTATGGCCTTAAACATTTCCAATGCTTTTTCTTGCAATTTGAAAGTTGTTTTTTCAACTTCACAAATAATATTTGTTTTCCCTTCAAATAATCCTTTGATTGCTGCTGAAGGTCCTGAAAATTCAGTACCCGCAATAGGATGAGCAGCAATAAAATTGCGTCTTTTTGGGTGGTTTGCCACCGCTTCGCAAATTGGGCTTTTAGTCGAACCTACATCAAAAACGATGGTTTGCTCACCTACTAAATCTAAAATCTTTGGCAACAACGTCAAGCAAACATCTACAGGAACAGATACAATCACCACATCAGCGTTAGCAAGAGCTTCCAAAGGTGCTGTTTTATCCACAACTCCAAGCATCAAAGCTTCATTCAAATGATTTTCGTTACTATCCACTCCATAAACAGTCGCTTCTGGGTATAGCGTTTTAAAGTCCAATACCATCGAACCTCCAATCAATCCTATTCCAACCACGTATATATTCATTTCTATTTTTATTTGGAGCTAATCCTGCTATCCGCTATATCTTTTTCTGGCAAAAAAGCCAGAAAAAGGATGCCGCTCCTATCAGGGCTATGACATCTCGTTCATCAACATTATTTGATTTCAAAAATCAAAAATCGTTACTCTTCAAGCTAAAATCTCTCGATTGCTTCTTGAATTTTTTCTTCTTTAACACACAAAGCAAATCGAATATATCCTTCTCCATTACTTCCAAAAATAGTCCCTGGAGTAATAAACAATGACTTCTCATGTAATATGCCATCAATAAAATCCTCAGATGATGTAATCCCTTCTGGCAATTTTGCCCAAACAAATAAACCAACACCCTCTTTATATACTTTACAATTCAACTTTTCAGCTAATTGTTCTGTCAAAATTCTTCTTTTAGCATAAACAGCATTCATAGAATCAAACCAAGCCTTATCGCTTTTTAAAGCTGCAATCGCTCCTTTTTGAATCCCGAAGAACATGCCGCTATCCATATTACTTTTTACTTTCAAAACCGCATCAATACATTCCGCATTTCCTGATACCATTCCAACACGCCATCCTGCCATGTTGAAGGTTTTAGACAAAGAGTTCAACTCTAAAGCTATATCCTTTGCACCTGCTACTTGCAACAAACTCATAGGATTATCATTCAAAACAAAACTATACGGATTATCATTCACTAATAGTATGTTGTGTTTTTTAGCAAAAGCTATCAATTTTTCGAACAAAGCAATGCTTCCTCTGGCTCCCGTAGGCATGTGCGGATAGCCAATCCACATGATTTTCACTTTTGATAAATCTAATTCCTCTAAAGCTTCAAAATCAGGTTCCCAATTATTCGTTTCTTTCAAATCATAATAAACTGGAACAGCACCCACTAAATTCGTTACCGAAGTATACGTTGGATACCCTGGATTCGGAATTAAAACTTCATCACCTTCGTTCAAAAAAGCCAAAGAAATATGCATAATTCCTTCCTTTGACCCCATTAAAGGCAAAATCTCAGTGGCAGGATTCAAGGCAACACCAAAGTTGTTTTGATAAAAATCCGCCATACTGCTACGCAATTCTGGCAACCCTTGATAGCTTTGATATCCATGTGCATTTTCATCCTGCATCGCTAATTGAACCGCATCAATCACTGCTTGCGACGGATTCAAATCGGGACTTCCAATTCCCATATTGATAATAGGCTTGCCTTCGGATGCTAACTGCCTTACCTCTCTCAATTTAGATGAGAAATAATATTCTTCAACAGTATTCAAACGTTTTGCTAATGTAATCATTGGTGCTATTTATTATTAGCCGTTAACGGCTTTGTATTTTTATATTCTCCTAACACTTTAAAATATTCTGCCATGATGGTAATCAATGCTTTTGTTTTGGCAAAAGCCGCATAATCTTCAAAAGTCACATCCACAAAAAATGAATATTTCCAAGGGGTTTCTATTTTTGGCAACGACTGAATTTTTGTCAAATTCATTTTGCAATCACTCATCACGTTCAAAACTGCCGCTAGACTTCCTCTTTTGTGATCCAACTCAAATTTGATTGAAGCACGATTAATATCTTTTTCAGCTACAAACGAGTTTTCTTTATTAATAATCACAAAACGTGTCATGTTATTTTTGATCGTTTGTATTTCAGGAGCAATGATTTCTAAATCATACATCTCTGAAGCTACTCTACTTCCTATTGCTGCAATACCTTTCAACTGGTTCACTTGAATTCTACGAGCCGTTTCTGCGGTATCTTTATCTTCTACGATTTTAATTTTTGGATATTTTTTCAAATATTCCATACATTGTAGCAATGCCATCGGATGAGAATGTACTTCTAGAATATCCTCCATTTTTTGACCTTTTAAAGCCATTAGATTTTGATGAATATTCAAGTAATGTTCTCCTATAATGTGTAAGTTATTCTTATCAATCAAAGCATAATTAGGAATAATAGGCCCTGCAATCGAGTTTTCAATTGCCATAACTGCTTGATCTGATTTTCCAGAAAGCAGGCTATCTACCAACTCTTCAAAGGACAAACATTCATCAATATCCACAGCCTCATCATAGTATTCACGTACCACCTGATGATGGAAAGAACCTTTTATCCCTTGTATTGCAATTTTTGTTCCCATAAACTCAAAAAAAAATCCTGATTTTCATCAGGATTGTATATTATTTTTATTTGTTTCTTAATTTTTCAAATAACCATAGCACAACCCTTACTTCTCGTTAAAGAAGAAAAAATAAGTGTTGCTAAAATAAAATCGGTTATTAGACATTGTGAATGCTTTAAATGTAAATTTATGTTGCAAATGTAAAACTTATTTTAAAAGCATACAAAAAAACACATCACTATTTCAATAAAAAAAGGAATATTTATAAAAAGAAGCTTTGATTATGTGAAAATTCAAAAACAAGGTACAAAATCAGTCTTCAAATGACTATTTCATAAATATTATGTTGTTACAACTAAAACCTTAATTAAGATTATCTGCTATTATTTAACTAAAACCGTTACAGAAGAGGTTGAAATCCCTTTTGAACGAACTTTCAAATTCATCTTACCCTTATTTTCCTTGGCACGAATTACGCATAGTGCTTTTCCTTTATAAGTGCTTTTTTTCTCCTTTAACCTAAAGGCATCTTGACATGTAATATCGCCATTGGCCAAAGCTAAAATCTCACCATTCCCTTCAAGTTCAAACTCTAATTCTTCATCATCATTAGTAATTAGATTTCCCTTAGCATCTACTATACTAATTTCAACCTGAACAATACCATAAACACTAACTGCTTTTTGATCGGATTCTAAAATGATCCGCGCTATCTTACCCGTTGTTTTAATTTCATATTCACAAACAGCCTTTCCATTGATTAATCCTACGGCACGCAACGTACCTTCAGCATAATTTACTTTTCTCCATTTCATAATCCAATTAGGGAAATCGGACAATTTTTGATTTCCAATTTTTTTTCCATTCAAATACAAATCTACAGATTCACAATTGGTATAGGTTACCACATCGACTTGTTTTTCCTTGATTAAGTTCCAGCTTTCATTCATTGGAGGCCAACCCCAACGTCCCGAAGTTGAAAAGTCGTCAGCATCCCCTTCATAAACGGCAATGTGCACCATAGGTTTTTCAGACCAAAAAGCTTCATACAGAAAAGAACTTTCTTTTCTGAATCCTGCCAAATCAAACAAACCACTATCCGATCCTATCTTTGGCATTTTCTTGGCTTCACCCAAATAATCGATCCCTACCCAAAGAAATAATCCCATATTATTGCTATTATCGATAACATCAAGCCATGGTGAACGTTCTAAAGTTGCAAATCGTTTTTCCAACTCACTATTGAAATAGGTGTAACTCTCAGTACTTACAAAAGGTTTTCCCGGTTTTCTATCCGCAATTAACTTACACCATTGCTCCCCATAATTAAGTGCTATCAAATCCATATACGTACAAGTTTGCATTATATCATCTATCTTTTGATTCACAGGTAAATCTTTCCCTCTTTCCATTCCTGAAATCACAGGACGAGTGGGATCTAACGTACGTACAAATGCACCATAGGTTTTCATTCCCTGATTCTCATCTTCACTTCCAGGAGGATGGTTTTCGTTTCCTACGCTCCATATCACTACAGAAGGATGGTTGCGGTCACGACGAATGGTTTCACCAAAATTCTTTTTCCATTCTTCGGCAAAACTAGGGTCAGTATATGGGATGTCAAAAAATGGATTGTTAGATTTCTTGTCTTCAATTTCGCCATCATCCCACTTATCCACAAACTCTTCCATGACTAAAAACCCGAGTTCGTCACATATATCCAAAAATTCAGATGATGGAGGATTATGTGCCGTTCTGATAGCATTACATCCTATATTTCTTAAATTCATCAACCGGCGTTTCCAAACTTCAATAGGAACTGCTGCGCCAAAAACTCCACCATCCTGATGCAAACACACCCCTTTTAACTTTATATTCTCGCCATTAATAAAGAACCCTTTTTCAGCATCAAATCTCAAATCTCGAATTCCAAAACGTGTCTCATATTCATTTACAACACTACCATTGATTTTTAAAAATGATTTAGCAACATAAATTTTTGGAGTTTTTGGAGACCATACTTTGGGATTGGTAATAGTAACCATTTGATCAACCTCACCATTTCTAAAATTCCCAATCATATAGTCCGTACTTACACGACCCACTTCTTTATTATTGTCATCAAAAACAATTGTTTCTAAAATGGTTTTTTGGGCTTTCGCTAAATTCACAATGGTAGTTTCAATCACTACTGTCGCTTCTGATTTTGACACTGTTGGCGTCGTAACATAAGTTCCCCAATTAAGAATGTGTGTAGGATTACTAACATTTAACCAAACATTACGGTAAATACCTGAACCTGAGTACCAGCGACAATTGGGCTGAATAGAATTATCAACTCTTACGGCGATGGTATTATTTTGTCCAAAACGAAGTAACTCGGTAATATCAAAATAAAAACTAGTATAGCCATCATGTTGCGCACCAACAGGAAAGCCGTTAACCCAAATTTTGGAATTTTTGTAAACACCATCAAACTGGATTTCGATATGTTTGCCTTTGTCTGATTCTGGCAAACTAAAGTTTTTTCTATACCAGCCTATCCCTCCTGGAAGCCAAGCATTACGTCCACTATTGTTTTTACTAAAATCAGCTTCAGCACTCCAGTCATGTGGAAGGTTTAATTTTTGCCAATCTTTATCTTTAAATTTACCTGCCGCATATTTTATACTATCTGTCAAACTGAATTTCCAGTTGGCATTAAAATTGACTTTATGAGGAGAATTTTGCGCAAAAACTCCTTGTGTAAAAACACAGAATAATAACAAAAGAATAGTTTTAAAAATTTTCATTATGTAGTTACTTGTTAGTTGGTTTGATAGAAAAAGACATCGTTCCATATAAATATTTTAATTTAAGCTTAGACCTAGATTCCTAATCAAAAGTTCCGCTTTTATTTGGTTGACTTGTTTGTCAGCGTAAAAAAAATGTTCTTGGTAGTAAATATATTCTTTTATAAAAGAATTTGCATGAATGGAAGAAGCGTCATGCTTTATAGTGACGACAGTAAACCATAAATATTTAGCGAATAACAGGACGACGTACCAAAAATAAAATATTTTTTGAACCACAATAAAAATTGTCTTTCTTTTGGTATAGTGCCATGCCTAAATGTTTATTATAAATTTAGAATCGAAAAACTAAATTCAATTATTTTCTGTTTACTTTTGCATACAAATAAGAAAACCATGTCAATAGAAGTAAATAATATATCTAAGAGTTACGGTGCTCAAAAAGCATTGGATAGTATTTCGTTTTCGGTAAAAAAGGGAGAAATCGTAGGTTTCCTTGGCCCAAATGGTGCTGGAAAATCAACTTTAATGAAAATATTAACTACTTATATTTCTGCTGACCAAGGAGATGCCATTGTAAATGGTCATAATGTAATTGAGAATCCAAAAGCGGTACAACTTTCAATTGGTTATTTGCCAGAACACAATCCGTTGTATTTGGATTTATACATTCGGGAATACCTTGCTTTCAATGCAGATGTTTATAAGGTTGCCAAAACTAGAATCGAAGAAGTAATTCAGTTAACAGGTCTAAGTTCTGAAAGTCATAAAAAAATTGGTCAGCTCTCTAAAGGATACCGCCAGCGTGTGGGACTTGCTAACGCCTTATTGCACAATCCTGATGTTTTAATTTTGGACGAACCCACTACAGGATTAGATCCCAACCAGTTAATCGAAATTAGGAATGTGATTAAAAATGCAGGAAAAGACAAAACTGTTTTCCTTTCTACTCATATTATGCAGGAAGTGGAAGCGATTTGCGATCGTGTAATTATTATTGATAAAGGAAAAATCGTTGCTGATAAAAAATTAGACCATTTAATCTCCGAAGATAAAAAACAAATCATTGAAGTTGAATTTGACTATAAAATCGAAGAACAAGCGATTGCAAAAATTGAAAATTTAGTTTCTTATAAAAATACGCATGACATGACTTGGGAACTTACTTTTCAATCAGAAAAAGACATGCGTCCAGCGGTTTTTGATTTTGCTACTGCGAATGGTTTGAAAACATTACAGCTTAATCAGAAAAACAAAAACTTGGAAGCAATTTTTAGGGAGATAACTAAGTAGTAATTAGTGAAGAGTAACTAGTTATTAGCACTAAACTTGAAAAGCATCGTCTCTTATCTAGAAACGATGCTTTTTTTAGTTATTATTTAATTCTATTTCCTTTATCGAATATTTTGACAAACTTAATTCCCTCTGAACATAATTTGACCAATTATTTCCTCCGTATTTATCTTCACTTAAAACAGGATGTTTATAATAAGGATGTTTGTCTACATCATTTAGGGTTATTGTTAAAATAATATATTTCGGGATTTTTTGAAAATCTTGATCAGTTGAACTTTCTATCTTTCCTTGAAGTGCATTAGCTAATGACTCAGCTATATTTTCAGGAATTTTATCTTTTAAATAAAATGAAATCTTCCCTGTCTTAAGAGTTTCATAAGATGGCATTGCACAACTACTTTTAAAATCAGAAGGAGGACAAGATTCGATTGTGTATGCCTTTATTTCATAAGGTAAATTTTGGAAAAACAAGCTTAATGGCTGATTTTTAAACTCTTCCACATTATCAACAAACTTTCTTTTTAAAAAAGAAATGGTGTCCATTTTGCTTTGAGAATACAAATTCAATGTAAAAAACATCAATAAAAAAATCTTTTTTTTCATTATCAAATATTTTTAAATTAAATATTCTTATAAATTCAAATGTCTTAGCCCAGATAGCAGTGGAAATCCTTTTTATATCTCTTTTTTGAGATATAAAAAGATTGAAACGAATAGCTGGATAAAGCTCCTAAAAAACTTCCTTAGCTATATTATAAATATTATCTGATTTCCCCATCGAGTAATAATGTACGCAAGGCGCACCAAACTCGATCAATTCTTTGGACTGTTGCACAGCGAACTCTACTCCTATTTGACGAACGGCTACATTGTCTTTGGCTTGTTCGATAGAAGTAATTAAACTCTCCGGCATATCCAACCAAAAAACCTGTGGCAATAGTTGCAAATGACGTTTCACAGCAACAGG
This sequence comes from Flavobacterium sp., assembly GCF_049590715.1. Classification (GTDB taxonomy): domain Bacteria; phylum Bacteroidota; class Bacteroidia; order Flavobacteriales; family Flavobacteriaceae; genus Flavobacterium. Next base: position 510 of record NZ_JBAWDL010000020.1, on the reverse strand, counting down.
TTTAATTCCTGGAATAATAGGCACTGTGATTCCGATAGCACGAGCAGCTTCAACGAATTTAAAATAACGTTGGTTATCAAAAAACATTTGAGTTACCACGTAATCTGCACCCGCATCTACTTTTTCTTTTAAGCGTTTCAAGTCCGCTTCAAGACTTGGTGCTTCGATGTGTTTTTCAGGATAACCTGCAACACCCACACAAAAATCAGGTGCGCTTGCCATAGGCAATGTATCATGCAAAAACTTGCCATTATTCATCGCTTTGATTTGTTTTACCAATTCAGATGCATAGGCATGACCGCCTTTGCAAGGTTCAAAATATTTTTCCCCTTTCATTGGATCACCGCGTAGCGCCACCAAATTGTCAATTCCTAGGTAGTGACAATCTACTAACAAATATTCGGTTTCCTCTTTAGTAAATCCACCACACAATACGTGTGGAATAGCATCTACTCCATATTTATGTTGGATAGAAGCGCAAATCCCAACCGTACCTGGACGCATACGGGT
>NZ_JBAWDL010000019.1:0-12213 GCF_049590715.1 Flavobacterium sp. | reverse complement strand
CAATTATATTTACCCAAAAGGGAGCACTGGCAACTATAACCTTAAATAAGCCACCAGCGAATAGTTATGATATACATTTTTTAACCTTACTATCGGATACAATTCAAAATGTAAATGATGACGATACCATAAAAGTGGTACTCATTAATACAAATTCAGAAAAATTTTTTTGTGCCGGAGCAGATATCAAAGTATTTGGTACCAATACAACGGAACAAAACCAAGAAATGGTAGTTGTAGCTAGAAGTGTTTGTGAACACATAACCAAAAGCAGTAAAATATTTATTGCCGCTATCAAAGGACATGCCCTTGGTGGAGGATTAGAACTAGCTATGGCTTGTGATATCCGTTTAGCTGCCGAAGGAAAATACCTGATTGGTTTGCCTGAAATAAAACTGGGACTGATTCCTGGAAATGGAGGAACGGTACGTTTAATTAATCTAATCGGTGCCAGTAGAGCTATGGAATTATTGGTTACTGGAAATACAATTAATGCTTTGACTGCGCATCATTACGGACTTATAAATCAATTATATAGTGTAGATAATTTTGAAACAGAAGTTTTTAATTATTGTAATCAATTAGCGCTAGGTGCCGGAAAAGCAATGGCAAGTATCAAGAAATTTGCAATAGAATACCAAGGAATGAATGAACAAGATGCATTAGACCTTGAAACAGCTTTGGTAACTCCATTATATGATACCGAAGATGGAAAAGAAGGTTTTAAGGCCTTTATCGAAAAAAGAACACCCAATTTTAAATAATACTATGATTATGAACCAAAACATCCAAAACTATAAATGTTATATTAACGGCGAATGGCTGGATACCGCTGCAAGAGATACAATTAAAGTAGAAAATCCGGCAAACCAAGAAGTTTTTGCAACCGTAACGGCTTGTACTAAAGAAGATGTGCAGTACGCACTTGAAACTTCTGAAAAAGCCCAATTAGCTTGGCAATTGACACCTGCACATCAAAGAGCTTTGTACTTATTTGAAATTGCCAAAAAACTAAAAGAGGAACGCGATCATTTTGCTAAATTATTAGTTCTAGAACAAGGAAAAACATTTACAGAAGCACAAGGAGAAGTTGATGGAACGATTCAATATCTCACCTACAACGCCGAGGCTGCCCGCCGAATCCAAGGTGCTATTTTTCCATCAGAAGGAAAAAATGAGCATTTAGCAATCTACAAAGTACCTTATGGAGTAACGGTAGGTTTATGTGCTTTTAATTTTCCTTTGGCTTTAATAGGACGTAAAGTAGGACCTGCACTCGTGACAGGTAATACAATGATTATCAAACCACACGAGTTAACACCAGTTACGGCATCGGAATTTTGTCGTTTAGTACATGAGGCAGGTGTCCCTAAAGGTGTTATCAATATGGTGGTGACACAAAATGCCGAAGCAGCTTCATTATTAGTAGAAAGTCCTATAACCAAATTAATCAGTCTTACAGGTAGCACAAGAGCAGGTAAAGGAATTTATAAAGCTGCTGCTAATAATGTAACAGCACTGACCTTAGAACTTGGTGGAAAAGCTCCTTTCATTGTTTGTGATGATGCTGATATTGAAAAAGCCGTTGAAGCCGCTGCAATCTCTCGTTATGCAAATTGTGGACAAGTATGTATTTGCAACGAAATGGTCATGGTAGATGAAAAAATTGCTGATGAATTCACTGATAAATTAATCAAAAGAGTGCAACAAATCAAAGTTGGTGACCCATTTGATGCTTCCGTTAACATGGGACCGGGAGTAAGCACATTGGGATTAGAACGCATTGATGGGATGGTTAAAGAAAATATCAAACAGGGTGCTGAACTAGTGCTTGGAGGAAAACGTCCTGATGGTGCCTTTTTCGAAAAAGGGAATTGGTATGAACCCACAATTCTTACGAATGTACAAAACGATCATGTAACGATGAAAGAAGAGGTTTTTGGTCCTGTGTTGCCTATTATGAAAGTCTCTGGTTTTGACGAAGCATTAGCACTTACTAATACCCGTGAAGAAGGACTATCTGCTTATTTATATACAGATAATTACAAACGCCATATGAAAGCTATTGACCAGATGCAAGTAGGAACTATTTTTATAAACAGAGCCATTGTAGGATACATTCAAGGATACCACTCAGGACATAAAACCTCAGGTATTGGTGGTGAAGATGGTATTTATGGTATTGAAGGTTTCTTGCAAAAAAGAACCATCTATATGGATTATAACTAAGAAATAACACCTATTGATACTTCAATTATCGCCAAACAAAAATTTTAAACAATTTTAAACATAAAAATATGGGAATTGGAATTTTTTGGGTCTTAGTGGCTGCTGTAATGCTTGGATTTTATGCCTTGCCAAGCAAATTTGTACAAAACTATGCCATTGAAAACACTTGGGGTGTATTTTGGTTACTGGCTATGCTTATTGTCCCCGTTTTTGCCACAACTTTTTTAGTTGATGGTTTAAGTGCAACTTATGCTCAAGTACCTACGACTGTATTTATCTACATTTTACTTTTAAGTCTGTTGTGGGGAGTTGGAAACTTAATGTGGGGAATCAGTATATCTAAAATAGGTATGGCATTGGGGTTTTCACTATTGATAGGTGTAGGAACTCTAGTAGGCTCGCTCCTCCCCTTTCTTATGGGAGATTTTCAAAAGATATTTACGCCTGGAGGTCTTTTTATCTTGTTTGGAATATTTATCATTATGCTTGGTATTATCGCAAATGGAAAAGCGGGCTTACTACGTGAAACTTTTGAGAATCAAACGGATCAAACCATAAATAACACCAAAAATATGCGCACAGGAATCATTATGTGTATTTTAGGTGGTATTTGCGCTGCTGGTTTTAACCTTTCCTACTACGTAGCCGATAGCGTGGGACTTATTGGCCAAATTTCGCAAGAACAATATGGGAACCCCGCTTGGATTGCCCGATTGGCTGTAATGCTTCCTTCTTTTATCGGTAGTGGAATTATCACGATAACGTATTTTATAATTCAATTAAATAAAAATAAAAGTTGGAGTAATTTCCAACAGATTGAAAGTACTAAAAATATTGTACTTATAGCCATTATGGCTGTGGTGTATTGTACTTCATTAATCATTTATGGTTTGGGCGCTTTTATGCTTGGTTCCCTAGGGACTTCGGTAGGTTTTGCTGTTTTTCAAACAGGCTGTATTATGGTAGCCAATATGATTGGGATAGCAACGGGTGAATGGAAAAATGCAGGCTCAAAAAGCAAAAACTGGTTACTTTTAGGTCTTATAATCATGGCATTAGGTATCGTTATTATAGCTTATGGCAATTCGAAAATGAGTTAACTTAATTTTAGTTAAATATTTTAGTTAATCAAAGCCGTGAGAAATCACGGCTTTTTGTTTTCAAGTAATGAGTTCGATTTAATGTTGTACTTTAAATTCATATAAAAATATAAGATTTTGTTTCTTTTTGTATTTATCAAATTATTTAATCTTTTGACTTCATAGCCTTTTAAACTTTTGACATACTTATATTAGCTTTTTACTACTAAATATTATAAGGTACTTTTAAACCAGCTTCTCCCTGTTTCTCGTTTTTATTCTTCTAGCTATACAATGATATAAGCAATGATGCTGTCTAACGAAAGGAAACTATCTAGAAAATAGAAATAGAGAAAAGGCTACTAATGATTTATTCTCAACAGCTGTATCAAGAGCTAGACAACCAATAGATTTTTTAAAATTAAATAATTCAAAGGGCAAGCATAATCAGATTTAATAGAGGTTTGCATGTCCATCTTTTGGGAAACTAACTTACGCCTTTATAAATCTAACTTTTTTCTCCCTTGGTTGGCATAGTTTATAATTTACTAATATAACTACCATAAATATCCTTAAACTGATAGCCTTCAATAATGCGGTCTTTGCTTATTTTTTTATACTCTACCATTGCCCACAATACAAATTCTTTCATAAAATAGATATCTTCAGGTGTCAAATCGGGTTGGTACTTTTTTATTAATTTTTCAAGTGGCACAATGGAATCTAGGATTTCTTGATAATCTGCATTAGTCGTATCATCCAGCAATTCAAAACCGCTTTCTACAAAAAACCATTCAATCAAATCAGTATATGTAGTTTTTTCGTCTAGTTTTTCCAATTTTTCAATCTTAGGGAAATACCCAGGGAAAAGCGTGTATATGGCTGAACCTAATAAAATTTGTGCTACAGAAGCTGCTCCCTCTTGCTCTCCTTCATAAACCAACTCTACTTTACCTGTAATTGAAGGAATGATTCCCATAAAATCCGAAAGACGTACCGTAGTTTTTTCTTCGTTATTACGTAAGGCTCTACGCTCGGCAGTGCTCAATAAGTTTTCAAAAGCCGTTATACTCATCCTTGCACTAACACCGCTTTTATGATCGATATACTCACTTTCGCGGGCTTCAAAACTAATTTGTTCTAACAAATTCCTTGCTAATGATGGAACATACACCATCTCCGATTGATTAGTGTCTAACTTGGCTTCTTGTTCTGTAATCATTCTTGCAATTTTGACAGATTCTGGATAATGAGTTAAAATTTGCGAACCTATTCTATCTTTCAACGGTGTTACAATACTTCCTCTATTGGTATAATCCTCAGGGTTAGCCGTAAAAACAAACTGCATATCTAATGGCATTCTAACCTTAAACCCTCGTATCTGAATGTCTCCTTCTTGCAAAATATTAAACAATGCTACTTGAATTCGGGCTTGTAAATCTGGTAATTCATTAATTACAAAAATACAACGATTTGCTCTTGGAATCATCCCAAAATGAATCACGCGATCATCAGCGTACGATAATTTTAAATTCGCTGCTTTGATGGGATCAACATCACCAATCAAGTCGGCTACGGTAACATCAGGTGTCGCTAATTTTTCAAAAAAACGTTCAGAACGGTGCAACCACACAATAGGAGTAGCATCTCCTTTTTCAGTAATTAAATTTTGGGCAAAACGAGAAATAGGTTGCAACGGATCATCATTAATTTCTGACCCCGCTACATAAGGAATATACTCATCAAGTAATTCAGTCATTTTACGGGCCAATCGCGTTTTTGCCTGTCCACGAAGCCCAAGTAAGTTAATATTGTGACGAGACAAAATAGCACGTTCTAATTCTGGAATCACAGTGTTTTCAAATCCATGTACTCCTTCAAAAACAGGTTTTCCTGCCTGTATTTTAGCTTTTAAATTCGACCTTAATTCATCTTTGATACTTTTTGTTATGTATCCTGATTTTTTTAATTCACCTAATGTCTTTATAGTATTCATCGATTTATTTATTGTAATTGATTTATTTTATTTTTGCCAATATGATAACTGACAAACCGTGACTAAATACGTTATTTAATACGTTTCTTTCTATTCGTTTCATAATCTTCAAAAATCATTTCCCCTAAACCTTTTAATCCTGTATAAAATGCTTTTCCCTGATTTGCTTCGGTAAACTTATTGACAAATTTTTGCAAATAAGGATCTGATGCAATCATAAAGGTGGTGATAGGAATATGCAGTTTTCTAGCTTGTTGGGCTTGATTATAACATTTATCCACGATGTATTCATCCAGTCCATTACTATTCATATAATAAGAGCCATCACGTTCTATTACACAACTGGGTTTTCCATCCGTAATCATAAAAATTTGTTTATTAGTATTGCGTTTTCTACGTAACATATCCATTGCCAATTGTAATCCAGCCACTGTATTGGTATGAAATGGACCTACCTTTAGGTATGGTAAATCTTTGATAGCAATTGGCCAAGCATCATTCCCAAAAACCAGAATATCTAATGTGTCTTTTGGATAGCGAGTCGTAATCAATTCTGCTAGAGCCATCGCCACCTTTTTAGCAGGTGTAATGCGGTCTTCTCCATACAATATCATACTATGACTAATATCAATCATCAATACGGTACTCATTTGAGATTTATGCTGTGTATCCTCAACCACCAAGTCACTCTCCATCAACCTAAATTCGTCTGCACCATGATTGATTTGTGCATTACGCAAACTCTCCGTTAATGAAATACGCTCTAGACCATCCCCAAAATGAAATTCCCTAAAGTCTCCCGTATGTTCGTCTCCATTACCCACATGTTTTGTTTTGTGATTCCCTGATCCTGATCTTTTCAAATTACCAAAAATCTGTTCCAAAGCTTGCTGTCTAATTGCTCGCTCCGTCTTAGCTGTTATTCCTAATCCTGAGCTACCATCCTCTTTCACTTCATCTTTGATATACCCTTTTTTCTTTAAATCTTCGATAAAATCATCAATCGTATACTGTTCGTCAGTTAATTTATATTCTTTATCTAATTCTCTCAACCAACTAATAGCTTCATCAAAATCTCCCGAAGTATGCGTGATCAATTCCTTAAAAATCCCAAAGAGTTTATCAAACGGAGATTCCTCTGGAGCAGCGTATTGCTTAAAATAAAACCCTTTTTTAGTTACATTTTCCATAGAACTTAAAATTACGTCTTTTTAAAACAGCCTCTTCGCAAACGATTATTAATTTTTAGTTAAAAGAAACAATAAGGCTGTCCGGGCAGGCTATCCACTACAAGTCCGCAGGAACCAGGCTATAAAACATAACCCCAAAATGAGCTTCCGTTGGTCGCTATTTTAGGGTTTGTTTTATAAAAAGCCTTTTTCCTTTGCGGGCTTTTCGTTACTATCCTTGACAGAAACAAAGTGCTCTCTTCAACAGCATATAACTAATCAACAAACCCTATTAGATCCTATTACTAAAAAAAAAACAAATAAGCTTCCTATTTTATTTTTATTAAATCCAGAATCAATTAGTTTTGTATTTTTAAGACTCAAAACAACAACAAAACAAAATGAACACTTATTATATCCATAACGGAATTGAAAGCAGTGGTCCTTTCACAATAGAGGAATTAAAGCAAAAACAAATTTCTGCTTCTACTCCTGTATGGTGTCAAGGAATGGCTGATTGGCAAACCGTTGCTGAGGTCGAAGAATTAAAAAATTTAATAGCAGTTGTCCCTCCTCCCATAAAACAAAGCGATTCTCCTTCCTTATTTATTCAAAATATAAAAATAGAAGAACCAGCAACAAATGAACCATTTGAAGAAAAACCGCTAAAAAGCAAACGCATTTTTGGTTTAAAGAAAAGTGTCTTTTTCTTAATCAGTATTCTAGTTGTTTTGATTATTGCGAGCTTATTTCTAGGTTTTTATCAAAAAAACAGAAGAGCCAAATTAGAATTAAGAAACGAACAAACGGAAAAAAACAATATTCAATACCGTTTACAACAAAAAGAAATTGATGAAAAGAAAATTCAACTAGCTGTTCAAGAAAAAATTGAAGCTGATCGTATTTTAAACAATAAAAAAGAAACACTCAAAGACAAGCTTTTTGCAAATCAAGAGTTACTTATTACCGCAAATACTAACTTTGAAAATGCTAAAAAGAAACTAGCTGATGTTTCTGAATTTAAATTTTTTAGATCCTCAGAGGAACGTGCAGAACAAATTGATCAAGCTCAAAACGAAATTATTTATTGGAAAAAAGAAATCGAAAAAGTCACTAATGAAAGTGATGTATTGAAATTAGAATTAGAAAAAATACATTAACAAAAAATGGAATTACAATATACGCATAACAATGAGTGGCGTTTATTTTTTACATAAAATAGTATAGTTTAAATCATAATAACGAGATTTGTACCTAACTAATAAAAGTCAGTTGATTAAGTAGACAAGATGTAATTATGGGAAGAAATAATGAACGAAATATTAAAAAGCACAATGACAAATTGCACAAAGCACAAGATAAAGTCAAGCAGGCAGCTATTATTCGTAAAGAAAAATTAAAAGAAATTACTAAAAAATTTAACGAAGATAAATTAAAAGAAAATCAATAAATTCATTAAAAAAATGGAAACAAACAAATTCATAACATTAAAAAACAATGTTCAGGAAATAATTGATTTAATCGCTACAAAAAATAATATAGAAGCAGGAAACAAATTAATAATTATAAGTGAACAATTAGACGAAATGTTAGATTTTGCTGAAGAAGATGATGATTTAATCGAGATTAGCAAATACCAAGTTTTATTAAATCAATTGTTTTTAAAAATAAACCCAATTATTGAAGACTAAGTTTAAGCAATTCAAATCTTGCAAAATAGTTCCCATTTCTTAAAAGCGTCTGATCTTAAAACTACAAAAAAAAGACTGACTCCAAAAGTAGAATCAGTCTTTCTGTTAATATTGATTAAAGAATAGCAAACTATCCTTAATATGTTCTTGCCAATAAGACCATTCATGAGCACCTTCAAATTCTTGATAACTGTGCTTGATGGCATTCTTTTTTAATTCGGTGTGTAAGGTTCTATTGTACTCTATAAGTAAATCATCTTTTCCACAATCAAAACGCAACGGCGGCAGATTTTCTTTATTTTTTAAAATTAAACTTAAAACATCTTCATTGATTGCATCGGCTTGATTGTAATTACTTTCATCTTCTTCAACAAATAAATGCATTTGGTTTTTATTAGTTATCGAAGAATGTCCTGAAATGGCTTTATAACGATTGGGGAATTTGGCTCCTAAACGCAAGGCTCCATAGCCACCCATAGAAAGTCCCGAGATAAATAATTTGGAATTTTCGCTAGTACAATCGATATTTTCTCTCACAGCATCAATGACATCCTCAACAATCCAGTTTTCGTAATGCGCATTATTATGCGACAAATAAGCGGAACCATCGCCCCATAATCCATCAGACGGCATAGCAATAACCATAGGCTCAATTAGTCCTTGCTCCATCATTTGTAAGGCGGTAAAATGAACTCCTGCTTTGTGGGCCCAAATCCATGCACTACCGTAAACACCGTGTAAAAGGGTGACAATAGGCAAATCTTTTACATCCTTCATAGGTGGAACAAAAACGCAGATATCTCCTCTACCGTTCAGATTTTTGGTTTTTATGGTGATGAAGCGGAGGTTATTGCTTTCGAATTCTGGGTTAGAGATTTCGGTGGTTTTGAATTTTGATTCCATATTTTACTTTAATAGCATTATTTTAAACAAGACGATTTTAGAAAGAACTAAACCATTATATATTGAAAGTCTGAAAGTTTAAGAGAATCAAATTTATTAACCACAAATTTCACTAATTATCACTAATTAATTTGTGTAAATTAGTGTAATTTGTGGTTGATTTTTAAAAAAAAATAAAACTTAATTTTCTACTTTACTTCCAGTTCAGCACTTGTTGCTTTCAAATTCTTAGTCGTTGTTGTAATGGTTACATTCCCTTTTTGAGTGGATTGTACAAAAACAACTGCTTGACCATTGAAGAATTTTCTTTTCGGCAACGATAAGTTTTGCATATTTACCGGATCTCCGTTTCCAGAAGCTAAAAATGTTCCTGCTCCACTGACTTCGATACTCATATCATCATTAAAATGTGGACATAAATTACCATCTTTATCTACTACTGAAACTACATATACTCCCACTTCTCCATTTTGAATGGTTTTGATTTCTGGTTGAATTTTAATATGATTAGGAGCTCCTGCAGTCACTCTTTTAGTCTCCGCTACTTTTTTATTGTTTTTATCGTAAGCTATAATTTTAGCTTCGCCTGGCTCATAAATTACATCGTCCCAGATAATAGCGTACGCTTTAAATAATTCCCAATTTCCCCCACCTGAAGCTTCTCTAGCAATATTGTCTCCTTCGAAATTTAATTTAGATAATGGTTGTTTGGATTTTACACCATAACTTTTTCCATTTACAAACAATTCGGCTTTATCATATGAAGTATAACACACTACAGGGAAAGATTTGACTTCCTCTTTATTCCATGTCCAATGTGGGAAAAAATGCAATACTTTTTCGTCTTTTTTCCATTGTGTTTGATACAGGTAGAATTTATCTTTTTCTAAACCTACAAAATCAACTGGTGCAAAATAAGAACTACGCGATTTAGCATCATGATAAGGTGATGGCTCTCCTAAATAATCATATCCAGTCCAAACGAATTCTCCATAAACAGAGGTGTTTTTTTCTTGAGCTGCAAATTCTTTGTATGCAGGATAGCCCCAAGGCACATTAGTCGTCTCATAATTACCTGGATGTCCATCAGGAAACACAATTGTATTTGCTGAATCCCCTCTCTTACCGTGAATAGTATCAAAAACAACTGGGAATTTGTAACTGTTACGCACACTTACAGACCCACCAGTTTCACTAGCAAAAAATTTCAAATTAGGATTTTGTTTACGAATCGCACCATAAATACCAGCCTTGTAATTAAAAGCAGCTACATCAACGGTAGATGCCATGCCACTATCAATAGCATTTTTAGCAGAGTTGAAACCTGCTGTTGTAGCACGAGTAGTATCTAATGTTTTTACAATTGCGTTTAAGTAAGCCGTTATTTTATTAGGATCATGTTTGTACTGCTCCATTATTTCGTTACCAATACTCCACATTATTATAGAGGGATGATTTCTATCTCTTAAAATCATATCCGTAAGATCCGTTTTTGCCCATTTGTCAAAATGAAGTCCGTAACCATTAATTACTTTCCCAATTTGCCATTCATCAAAAGCTTCATCAATCGCTAAAAGTCCCATTTCATCACAAACATCCAGCGCTTCTGGTGCTGGTGGATTGTGTGAAAAACGGATCGCATTCACTCCCATTTCTTTCATTTTTGTCATTTGTCTCACAAACAACTCTCTATGAAAAGCTGCCCCTACAGGTCCTAAATCATGGTGCATGTTAACCCCATTGAAACGTACTTTTTTATCATTTAAGTAGAAACCATCCACTTCATAACGAACAGAACGAATTCCGAAGGTCGTTACGTACTGGTCAATTTCTTTATTTCCTTGATAAACTGATGTTTTTAATTTGTATAAGTTCGGTGTTTCAAGACTCCATAAATTAGGCTTTGAAACTTCAAATTCTTCCAAAAATTTGGTTTTTGCACCAATTGTAATTTCCTTATTTTTTGAAGCAACTAGTTTTCCTTTTCCATCGATAATTTCATTTTTTACCGTATAAGTACCAGAACCTTCTAGTTCCAAATCTAGTTTTACGGTAGCTCTTTTTTTAGAAATTACAGGTGTTGTTACAAAGGTACCCCAAGTTTTAACATGGCTTGTATTGGTCTTGATAACTGAAACTTTACGGTACAAACCAGCACCTGGATACCAACGGGATTGACTGTTGTAATTTTCCAATCGTATGGCAATAGTATTGTTTCCTTCTTTTAAAAATTTAGTAATATCAAAGTAAAAGGAAATATATCCAAAAGGTCTTTCACCTACATACTGTCCATTAATGTATACTCTAGCGTTGCTCATGGCACCATCAAACAGCAATTGCACTTTTTCTTTTAAATCAGTTGCCGATATTGTATAATGGGTTCTATACCAGCCCACTCCCACATAAGGTAAAGCACCGCTACGTCCTGCACGGTATTTAGGTTTTGACTCTCCATCTTGGATTACCATGGTTAATTGCAAATCATTAGCAAAATCAAAATCGCCATGAACAGCCCAATCATGGGGTACGGTTACATTTTGCCAATCTTTATCATCAAAATTTTCTTGAAAAGAAGCCCCAGCATCATAATTGGTAAACTTCCATTTTTTTAGAAGCTCTACCGTTCTATTTTGCGCAACAGATAAACTGATTGCACAAAGAAGAAATAAAACGGATGTGTATTTTTTCATATTTTATAATTTTATTAAACCTTCAAGGTTTACTTTGTTACGTCAACTAGTTTGTAAGTTCGTATATAATCAATCAATGCAGTTCTGTCTTCTTTAGTTGCACTAGTTACTTTACCTCCATCTTTAGGAATTGGGTTCCAATCATAACTTTCGATAGAAAAATGTAAAAACATTTCTTGATCAAAATCAACAGGTGGTTTTAGTGTGTACACATATTTTCCGTCAAGGTAAAATAAGAGTTCTGTTGGACTTTTCCACCAACAACCATACGTATGAAATTCATCCGAATTTTTCGTTTCAGGATACATCATCGCTTGACTTCTTTCGGCTTTATTACATTGCGTTTCTCTATGAATGGTATTAGAGTGCATTATTTTATCCCATTTCTTACCCCATTCTTCGGCTAATGGTGAAACTACACCTATAGATTCGGTAATATCAATTTCATGTTTTTTA
>NZ_JBAWDL010000018.1:0-4182 GCF_049590715.1 Flavobacterium sp. | reverse complement strand
GTATTTTATGTCAAAGATGTGTGCAAGTGGCTGATCAATTAACTGACGATAGAGTTCACGGGGTAATGGACAGAGGTGATCATGCTAATATTTCTACTTGTATTTCGAAAGCCATTGACAATGAATTCTCAGGAAACATGATTGATGTATGTCCAGTAGGTGCTTTGACTGACAAGACTTTTAGATTCAAATCGAGAGTTTGGTTTAACAAGCCTTACAATGCACACAGAGAATGTACTACTCCAGGATGTTGTGGAAAAACTACGGTTTGGATGTTTGGTAACGAAATCCAAAGAGTTACAGGTCGTAAAGATATTTACCACGAAGTAGAAGAATTTATTTGTAACAGTTGTCGTTTTGACCACAAAGATCCAGCGGATTGGGTTATTGAAGGACCAAGAGAATTTGACAAAGATTCGGTAATCAATCAAAACAACTATACTCAAAAATTAGAAACAGTTAACATCAATACCGAAGAAGGAATCTTAAAAGGTAGAGAAGAAGACCGTAAAAAAATAAGTATGCACGAAATTGATTATGACGAAAAGATTGACGGCAAAAAATTAAATTCTGATAAATAATGGATAGTGCATTTATAATAGAAAAAAGTATTGTTATCCTCGTTGTTTTTGCCATCACAATGGTAATGGCAATGTACTCAACACTAGCAGAACGTAAAGTTGCGGCATGGTTGCAAGACCGTATTGGTCCGAACAGAGCTGGTAAAGGGGGTTTGTTACAACCTCTTGCCGATGGTTTGAAATTGTTTGCAAAAGAAGAATTTGAACCTAATACGCCTAACTTATTTTTGTTTTACGTAGGCCCTGCGATTGCGATGGCTACGGCTTTGATGACCAGTGCCGTGATACCGTGGGGAGATAAATTACACGTTTTTGGTCGTGATGTTGTCTTGCAAGCGACGGATATTGATGTGGCTCTATTATACGTTTTTGGTGTGATCTCATTAGGGGTTTACGGAATCATGATTGGAGGATGGGCATCTAACAATAAGTTTTCGCTGATTGGTGCGGTACGTGCGGCTTCGCAAATGGTATCGTATGAGGTAGCGATGGGATTGTCTATCATTGCTTTGTTGATGATGACAGGAACCTTGAGTTTGAAAGAAATAGCAGCGCAACAGTCAGGAATGAACTGGAATGTGTTTTACCAACCTTTATCATTCTTTATCTTTTTGATTTGTGCTTTTGCAGAAACCAATAGAACACCATTTGACTTAGCGGAATGTGAAACGGAATTGATTGGAGGTTACCATACGGAATATTCTTCGATGAAAATGGGTTTCTACTTATTTGCTGAATATGCGAATATGTTTATCTCTTCTACTATTTTGGCGGTATTGTTCTTTGGAGCATACAACTATCCTGGAATGGAATGGGTAATTGAAAACTTTGGTGTAAACATTGGAAATGTAATTGGAATAGGTGTATTGTTTGCAAAAATAGCTTTCTTCATCTTTTTCTATATGTGGGTTAGATGGACGATTCCAAGATTTAGATACGATCAATTAATGCATTTGGGTTGGAGAATATTGATTCCGTTGTCTATTTTGAATATTATTATCACGGGAATAGTGATTTTGAGAGCTGAGATTGCGGTGTTTTTAGGGTTTTAATTATTTCATTTGAATAAAATGCAAGGTGTTCCAAAATGCAACACAAAAAACAAAGGGTAACAATAATTTTTAATTATAAAAATTATGAATGAAATTACAATTCCTGATGAAATAATAACTGATAAAATTTATTTGATTCGAAATCAAAAAGTGATGCTGGATAGAGATTTGGCAGAACTTTACGGTGTTGAGACTAAACGAATCAATGAACAAACGAAAAGAAATATAGATAGGTTTCCAGAAAAATTCATGTTTCAATTAGACGAAAATGAATTCGAAATCTTGAAGTCGCAATTTGCGACTTCAAGTTGGGGAGGAACAAGAAAACTTCCTTTTGTATTTACAGAACATGGAATATTGCAATTGTCTAATGTTATAAAAAGTGAAAGTGCAATACGAATGAGTATTAAGATTATTGAAATTTTTGTTAGTTTGCGACAATTTTTAAATGATAATCTTTCGATAAAATTGGAAATTGAAGAATTAAAGAAAAAATCGATAAACCAAGATAAAAATATTGAACTCGTTTTTAGTTACTTGGATGAATTAATAGAGAAACAAGAAAATCCGATCGAAAGAACAAAAATTGGATTTAGAAAATAAGTATAATTAATAGCACAATGCTCTAGCCCCGATTGAAGTGGAAATCCTTTTATTTTTTTCTTTTAAAAAATAAAAGATTGCAACGGAAAGCGGGAAACAGCTCCTAAAAAAATAAAAATTAAAAAATGGCAATAGAAACCATATCCTTATCGGGAAGAAAAAAGCAAGTCTCTCACAAAGAGATGACCTTTTTAGAACGGATGTATATTATTGCAATCTTCAAGGGATTGTGGATTACATTGAAGCATTTGTTCTCCAGAAAAGTAACGATTCAGTATCCTGAGCAGGTGCGTACGATGAGTCCAGTTTATCGTGGGCAACACCAGTTGAAACGTGATGAACAAGGTAGAGAAAACTGTACGGCTTGTGGGTTGTGTGCACTTTCTTGTCCAGCAGAAGCGATTACTATGAAGGCGGAAGAGCGTAAAGCAGATGAGAAACATTTGTACCGTGAGGAAAAATATGCTTCGATATATGAAATCAATATGTTGCGTTGTATTTTCTGTGGATTGTGTGAAGAGGCTTGTCCTAAGGATGCGATTTACTTGACGACTTCAAAAGTTTTGGTTCCATCTAGTTATGAAAGAGAAGATTTCATTTTTGGAAAAGACCGTTTGGTGATGCCGTTGGATGTGGCTATGAAAAATACTCAACTTAAAAACGCTAATTAATGTCGACAGTACTTATTATATTTTGTGTCTTGGCTGCTATTACGCTAGCAACAGCATTTTTGACTGTTTTTAGTAGAAATCCTATACATAGTGCGCTTTATCTTGTAATTTGTTTTTTTTCGATTGCAGGTCATTACCTATTATTAAATTCTCAGTTTTTAGCGATTGTACATGTAATTGTGTACTCTGGAGCGATTATGATTTTGTTCCTGTTTACGATCATGTTGATGAATTTGAATGAAAAAAAGGAAGTTCACCGTCCGCGTGTCACACGATTGGGGGCAATTGTAGCTTTCAGTTTGGTTTGTTTGGTATTAATCAAAGTATTTATTGATTCTAAACCTATTGTGGGTGAATACACAACTACTGGCGAAGATTATCAATCGATTAAAGTACTTGGTAAAGTATTATTAAACGAATACATGGTGCCTTTTGAATTTGCTTCGATTTTGCTTTTAGTTGCGATGATTGGTGCGGTTTTATTGTCTAAAAAAGAAAAACTAGAAAAATAATGAACAATATATTAAACGAAATAGGTATTGAGAATTACATCTTCCTATCGGTAATCCTTTTTTGTATTGGGATTTTTGGAGTATTGTACCGCCGTAATGCTATTATTGTATTTATGTCTATCGAAATTATGTTGAATGCTGTCAACCTTTTGTTTGTAGCTTTCTCAACATATCATCAAGATGCACAAGGGCAAATCTTTGTATTCTTCTCTATGGCTGTTGCCGCTGCAGAAGTTGCTGTAGGATTAGCGATATTGGTTTCGATTTTCAAGAATTTAGGTTCGATAAGCATCGACAAATTAAAAAATTTAAAAGGATAAACTATAATGAATACGAATTTAGCTTTACTCTTATTATTAGCTCCTTTTTTAGGGTTTTTATTTAATATTTTCTTTGGAAAAGCGGTTGGTAAAACAGCATCAGGAATTATTGGAACTTTGACAGTTGCTCTTTCTTTTGCGGTGACACTTTGCTTTTTCTCTCGCATTAACGCTACACAAGAAGCCATTCAAGTCCAATTATTTGATTGGATTCAGATTAGTGACTTCAAAGTAGATTTTGGTTTTTTATTAGACCAATTGTCAGTGCTTTGGTTGTTGTTTGTTACTGGAATTGGTTCTTTGATTCACTTATACTCGATCAGCTACATGCACGATGACGAAAATATGCACAAGTTTTTTGCGTATTTGAATCTGTTCATCTTCTTTATGATTACACTTGTTATGGGTAGCAACTTATTGGTGCTGTTCATTGGTTGGGAAGG
>NZ_JBAWDL010000017.1:0-7671 GCF_049590715.1 Flavobacterium sp. | reverse complement strand
CTGGAATCACAACGGACAAATTAGCTGATGATGCCGTAACAACAATAAAGATAGTAGATGATGCCGTAAATTCAGCAAAAATTGAAAATGAGTCCATTTTATCAGTAGATATTAAAGATGGCGAAGTAAAAACGACTGATATAGCCGATAAAAATGTAACCGTAGAGAAAATTAACAATGGGGCTGCTTATCAGGTGTTAAGAACGGATTCTTCCGGAACTGGGGTAGAGTGGGGTGCTTTGATAAGTGCTAATACAAATAATTTAATTGTACCTGATGGAACTGATTACGGAGCGTTTATTGACGCGGCTACAATCAAAGCTAATGAAACAGTAACCACGCTAGCGGGAACATTGGCTACGGGTAATTCAATAGGAACATACACTAATGAAGCAGCTGCCGCAGTTACTATTAATGAAACCGTAACAGCAATTAGTGGTGCATTAACCACAGGTCATAATATTGGTTCGTACGAAAATGAAGCGGGTACTACTGTTGATTTAAAAGAAACAGTAACAAAAATAGCGCAGAATAATACTACTGGTGTTATTAGGTATTTTGATGAAAACGGTGAAGCAGATGAAGATGTAAATACTTCGGATCTACTTAATGTGATAAGCGCAAATCCAAACAATGCTGTTAAAGTAGGAACGGATGGTGGTGCTTATATCAATTCGATTACTAAAGTGGTTTATAGTGCTGAGTATGCAGGAGGAGTATTAATGGCAGATGGTTCTAATAATACCGGTGTTATGACTTCTGATAATACTGGGGCGCCTGATTGGATGAATTTCTACCAATGGTCTAGTGGTCAAACTGATGTTCAAGATTACGATGTTATTTTACGTTTTACAGTACCCAATGACTTTGTGAGTTGGGATACAATCCCTATACAAATTTTCTATCAAGCCGATGCTGGAACTAATCTTTCAATAAATGTTTATGATTCTAGTGGTGGAGTTTTGCAAACATTAGGAACTAATACTTCGGCTACTTGGGCAAATGCAGATATTACTGCTGTTACAGCGCTTACAGCGGGATCTACGGGGATAATTGTAATGAAATTATCAAGCAAAGCCAGTGGTACTATTGGTGATAAAATACGCATAGGTGATATTATTCTTAATTATAAAAAATAAAAGAGTAAACTACTTAAAAATACATAAAATCTGAGATTATGATGAATAACTACATGCGTACCTTCTATATGCTTGCATTATTTTTATTGGCATGTAATGCAAATGCACTTAACATAACGGTTACTACTACTGCAGACTCTGGAGCAGGAAGTTTGCGTCAAGCAATACTGGATGTCAATGCTGCCGGAGCAGGACCGCATAACATTACTTTTGATGTTAGTTTAACAGGTCAAACGATAAACAGTTTGACTAATCTACCCGCTATAACCGTATCAGGTGTTACTCTTAATGGTGATATTAATAATGATAACGTTCCTGATATAACTATTGATGCAGGTACAGGAAACAACGCAGCGGTTATTCTACAAGGAACGGCAGCCGCCAATAATACCACTATAAAAGGATTTATTTTACAAGATACGGGTAATGTACCCATCTATTTCTCGGCTACGGTCTCTGGAATTACAATTCAGGATATAGTAATAAAGCATACCGATGGAAATTTAATCGACAGAGCTATTCTTTTTCAAGCCAATGTTAGTAATTTAACGATTACTAATATAACAGTAAGTCAAATTCAAGCCGGACAGTTTGCTTTATATGTAATTGGAACAACCACAAATGCAGTAATTGATAATTTTGATGTTTCCGATTGCGGAAGCGTAAACATGTTATTAAGATTTGGAGGAGTGACAAACACGGTAACCATTAAAAATTCAACATTAGATTTAGACAATTTAACCTCTGGTGATGATGGAAATTACGGTGTCTTTTTTGACAGTACTACCACAGATATCATCCTTACTGATGTAAATGTATTGAATTGTGATGTGGCAGGACTTTACTTTGCTTTAGCATCGACTGGAGTTACTATCACGCGCTACACTTTTACTACTGGTGGGGCTGGATCGTCAGCTATTGGGATTAGATTTGCAAATACAGCTAATACAGTAACAATAGATACTGCAACTATTAGTTTAAATGTAGCCTCGCTCAGTAATGATGGTGATAATGGGATGCTTTTTAGTGGTAATGCAACCAATGTAACTATAAAAAACACAGCCATTCATGATGCTCAAAGTATTGCAATTCGTTTTAATGGTACTGCTACAACATTAAGTATTACAGATACTACTATTGATAACCTAGAAGGACTTACAACTTCTTATGGAATTTATATTACTGGGGTTTCATCTGGGGTTACCTTAACAAATGTCACTGTGGATGGCGCAATGGCTGCAGCAGGTAACGATGCGGATTATGGGGTTTATTTTATTGGAAATGCTTCGAATATTACAATAAACAATTTGAAAATTTTAAATTATGATGTTTATGGTCTTGCATTTAATGGAACAAGTAATACAGTAAATATTACTGATTTCACCTTTATTAATGGAAGAGGTGGAACAGGAACTCAAGCTATGCGTTTTAATGGTGCGGGGACAGGAATCACAATGAATAACATTTTATTAGATATGGATAATACTTCTAGTACAAATGATGGAGATCTGGGTATTTATTTTTTAAGTAGTGCTGCGACTGTAAATATAAATAACGTTACTATTCATGATGCTGAAAATGCTGGAATTTTTGTTGCCTTAGCTACAACCGATTTTACAATAACAAATGGAGTTTTGGATAGTTTTGATAGTACAGACGGAGCTAGAATGATTTGGTTTAATGCTAATACTACCAATATTACCCTGACTGATGTCACTATGGATTGTGATATTACGGGAACTACAAATGACGCTGATCACGGACTTTATTTCAATTCTACACTTTCCAATAATGTCAAATTAACTAGAGTCACTGTGAATGAAGCGGATCTTATTGGTATTGCTTTTTTTAATGCTAATGACTGTATTATTGATAATTGTACTATTACCAATTCAGGGGATGGGATAAATATTTCTGGAACTACATCACGCGCTCGTAATGAAATAAAAAATTCAACTATTGATGCATCCACACGAGTAGCTATGGCAATTACGACAGATAACGCAACAAATGAATTTAATATTCACAACAATACTTTTTCTAATACTACAGGTACTACAGGAAGAGGGGTTTGGCTTTACAATATTGGCGGCGTAAAAAACATACAAATCACCAATAACATTTTTAGTAATAACTCCGGTGAAGCCATTTATAATGAAAAAGCGGATGGAGTACTTTATTCTCAAAACAGCTACTTTAATAATGCCAAAGGCGGTATTGATAATGTTGCTGCTGATGGAAATAATGGGTTAGAGAAAAGTACAAGCAAAGTAATTACAATTTTATCTTCAAAAAATGGGACAGTAGCAGGTACGTATGACGTGACTTTTAGTGTGCCTTCATTTTGTACCAACTGTACTGTTGAGTTTTATGGAAATCTTCCCGCTGATATTAAAAACAACGGTCGTACCTATGTGCAAACTGAAACCGCACTTGCAGCAGGGACTTATACCCGAACTTTAACCTATGCAGGAGATGCCACAGGATATTGGACAGCAACTTTAAGAGATATGTCTCAAAACGGATCGGTGTCCGAGTTTAGTGATTCCGCAGTCATACAAATCAAAGGACCTGCAGGAGTTATTAACGGGCTTGGTGCTTGGTGGCGAGCGGATCGCAATGCAACTACCGCAACTTGGGATGATTATAGTGGTAACGGACATAATATGGTAAATAATGGAGTTGTTACGGCAAATACCAATACCGCTAACTTTAACCCAGCAATGAGTTTTAGTGGTTCTTATTACGATTACAATAACAATCCAATTTTTGCTGCTCCAGTAAACTATGATAATGTGTATGTTTTTGCGGTAGGAATTCCTAAAGACGGAAGCCTTTTGTCAATTATGGGCGAGCGTTCAACTTCAGGAACCAATGATTTTCGTTTTTATAAAGCTACTGATGAATCAATACAATTTGGCGCACCATCAAATTACCAACAAATTACAGCAAATTATAAAACCCTAGGTGGTTTTGCGAACGTGCCGAATCTTTTTGGAGCCAAAAAATCACCTACTTCACTTACGTCCCTTTTACAGGGTAAAGAAGTGGGTACGCCAGTTACAGGGGCTTTTGTATCCTATTCTTCTACAGGACTATATAATTATGTGGGTGCAGTACCAGGTAGCGGCTCAACAGGAAATTCTGAAATAGCAGAGTTAATTGTGTATCAAAATGCAACAGCAATTACGGCTCTCGAAATTCAAAAAGTAAATTCGTATTTAGCACTTAAATATGGTATTTCGTTAGATCAAACCACTCCTACGGATTACTTAGCTTCGGATGGAGTTACTAAAATGTGGAATGCTACAACGAATGCTTTGTATTCCAAAGATATTGCAGGTATCGGTCGTGATGATGCTTCAGCTTTGATACAAAAACAATCGGCTGCCGTAAATCCATCTGAGAATGTGACTATTGGTTTTGGGGGTATTGCTGCATCCAATGATAGTAATACAGCGACTTTTGCTGCTGATAAGACTTTCTTAGTTTGGGGTCACGATGCGGGTGCTCTTACTTTAAAAGCAACCGAGTTACCAGCTGGAGCTCTTGCAGAATTGCGATACAATAGAGAATGGAAAGTGCAGGAAACAGGAGGAAATGTTAATAATCTGACCCTACGTTTCAAAAACATTCCTACTTCAGTAACAAATTTAGAATTGTTTATTGATACGGATAACGATGGTGATTTTAGTACTGGAGCAGTAACGATCATCCCAGGAACATTAGTAGGAACAACGGTTACCTTTACGGGAATTGATTTAAACAATAATGATTCCTTTACTTTAGGGTATTCAGCCGTTTATCCAGGGGGAGTTTCAACAGGATCAATGGTTTGGTTAAAAGCGGATTCAGGTGTAGTGGGAACTACAGCAGTAACTTCTTGGGAGGATCAATCTGGGAATAATCGTAATGCTGATATTGCCGTTTCTGATCCAGAATTAGTGGCAGGAGTCTTAAATTACAATCCAGTAATTAATTTTGATGGTAACGATTATTTCCGTTTCACTAACAATTCTTTTGTAACGGGTTTTACAGCTGCGGAAGCCATTACAGTATTAAAAAGTAACGCAACAGGTGTTAATGCAGGGCATCCTTATGATTTTGGAGGAGATGTTCGTTCGTTTCATTACAAGCACACTACCGATAATATTTACCAAGGTTCATTTACGACTGATAATGTTGCTTTTAATCCATTATTGAATACACTTTATGCACCAAAAGCTGGAGTAGCCTCAGTAGTAGGTAGTTTTGCAGATCCTAATTTATGGAACATCTACGGTACGTATAGTGCCGCAGGAAATTACGGAATACAATTTAACGGTCAAACCAAAATAAGTTCGAGTACTAACGTTACAGGATTTAGTTTAACGGCTAATAAAGAAACAATTGGAGAAACAAACTCCTATTATTTTAGAGGGGATATTGGAGAAGTAATATTGTATAACAGAGTATTAACGAACTTAGAACGCCAACGCGTTAATTCCTATATCGCTATTAAATATGGTATCACTATAGACCAAACAACGCCTACAGATTATGTGGCATCCAATGGATCAACAAAATCATGGAATGCTACAACCAATGCAGCATACTCATTTGATATTACGGGTATTGGTCGTGATGATGCTACCGCTTTAAATCAAAAACAATCTAAATCGGTAAATGCAGATAATGTGGTGGCTATTGGTCTTGGAACCATTGCTACTGATAATGCTAGTAATTCAAATACATTTACTGCGGATAAAAACTTTTTGGTTTGGGGTAATGATAATGCGAGTCTTAGTTTGCAAACTACCGAAAGACCAACAGCAGCTTCTGTAAATACGATTTACCGTATGGGAAGAGAGTGGAAGGTTCAAGAAACAGGTCCTGATACGGGTCTTTTGTCTACTGCATTCAACAATATTCACCCGAGCGCTACCAGTATTGAATTGTATGTTGATACGGATGGTGATGGTAATTTTGCCAACGCTACCGTTATTACTGGAGGAACACTAGTTGGTAAAACAGTAACTTTTTCAGGGGTGAATTTAAAAAACAATGATTTATTTACGGTAGGTTATACTGTTCCTTTTCCAGGAGGGGTTACAGGCAGTTTAGCAGTATGGTTAAAAGCAGATTCGGATGTGGTAGGAACTACAGCAGTAACTTCTTGGGGAGATCAATCTACGAATGTTCATGATGCAGATATTGCAACTTCTGATCCAGCATTAGTAGAAGGTGCTTTAAACTACAATCCAGTAATCAATTTTGACGGAAACGATTCCTTCCGTTTCACTAATAATTCTTTTGTAACAGCTTATACAGCAGCCGAAGCCATTACAGTTGTAAAAACGAATGTAACAGGCGTGAGTTCAGGCCATCCTTATGATTTTGGGGGAAATAACCGTGGTTTTCATTATAGATGGAGTGATAATAATATTTATCAAAGTTCTTTTACTACTGATCGTATAGGTTTTAACCCACTTACAAATACAATAGGTGATGCTAAAACAGGAGCAGTAGCAGCTGTAGGTAGTCTTGTAGATCCTGCTTTATGGAACATCTACGGTACCCATAGTGCCGCAGGTAATTATGGAATCCAGTTTAATGGTCAAGCCAAAATAAGTACCAGCACTAATGTTACAGGATTTAATTTAATAGCCAGTAAAGAAACAATTGGAGCAACAGATACCTACTTTTTTAATGGGGATATTGGTGAAGTGATATTGTATAGTAGGGTTTTAACTAATTTAGAGCGCCAACGTGTGAATTCATACACGGCTTTAAAATATGGTATTACTCTAGATCAAACCGTTCCTTATGATTATTTAGCTTCCAATGGGACTAAAACATGGGATGCAACCGCCAATGCAGCCTATAAAAATAATATTGCAGGTATTGGTCGCGATGATTTATCCGCTTTAAACCAAAAACAATCTCGTTCTATCAATTCAGATGTTTTAGTGAGTATAGGATTAGGAAGTATTGCAACTACAAATAAGTTGAATGCCAATACATTTGCTACTGACAAAAGTTTCTTAGTTTGGGGTAATGACAACGCAAGTATTGAATTACAAACGACTGAACGTCCAACAGCAGCCAATGCCGTTTACCGCATGGGTAGAGAGTGGAAAGTACAAGAAACAGGTGGAGATACGGGTCTTGTATCTATTACTATGGACAATGTACATCCAAGTGCTACCAATATCGAATTGTATGTAGATATTGATGGGGATGGCGATTTTACCAATGCATCCGTTATTACGGGAGGTACGCTAGTAGGTAAAACGGTAACTTTTTCTGGGGTGAATTTAAAAAACAATGATTTGTTTACCATAGGATATACTGCTATTTTCCCTGGTGGAGTACCTACTAATCTAGGATTGTGGTTAAAAGCGGATGCAGGAACAGGAGGAGTGAATCAAGATGATGGAGTTGGAGTTTGGACGGATCAATCGCCAAAACAAATAAATGCAGCGGCAGTAGGAGATCCTACATTCGATCTTACGAATGGAACCAATTTTAATCCAACAATTTATCACGATGG
>NZ_JBAWDL010000016.1:0-8614 GCF_049590715.1 Flavobacterium sp. | reverse complement strand
CGACCAATACTTCACTAAAGTAAAAAACCGAGCCTTTTTCTAGCTCGGTTTTATTTTGTTTAAAATTCCAATAAAAAAATCGAAATAATTTATTTTGTTATAGTTACAGTTAAACGGGACTGATAATCAGAATTATAACCATAAAGACCTGCATACCAAGTTCCTGATGAAGGATTAGAAATCGTACAAATTTTTACTTCACGGTTTGGAGTATGGCTTATATAATCTGCAGTCCATGTATATTTTGGTAAATATGTTGGTGGCTTAGGACCTGCTACGATAGGCGCACTATCTTTTCTCAAAAATAAATCTGCCAGATTACGATAATAATCGTTAGGTTCATTTGTTTTAACTACCATCGTTTTCACACCTGTAGGTACCACAAATGAAACCACTGATAACTGATATACTTTTCCTGTTACATCTTTATCCACTAATTTAGTTTCTACCGGAGTTGTACCAGTTCCTCCAGTTCCTCCTGATCCACTAGTTGTTGTGGCTACATTATTAACATAAACTGTGGGAGTGTTATTCTGTACGGTTATTTTAACCACGTTTGACGCTTTGTTAAATTTGGATTTTGATATAGTACCTGAATAGGAATTAGTAGTTAGATTCAGTCCTCCAGTAGGCGATGTTTGAGTATATCTTTTCTTAGTAAAAGATATAGAAACGATTGAAGGTAATGTCATTTTTATTTCTGAACTTGAAACTAATTTATTATTAATCACAATATCGGATATAATATTAAAATTTGTTGTTGTTTTATTTAAGTCTTCGGATAGTGCAGTAATTCCGAGGATTTCATCAACAGCTTCACTTACAACGTCATCAGCTGTATCATTTAAATCATCCAGAGCTTCACAGGAAGAAATAGAGAAAAATGATACTAATAAAATCAAACATACTGTCAACTTTAAGATTTTAATTTTCATAGTGTTTTTTTTTTCAAAACTAAAAATATTTATATCCTAAAGCAATACCCAAAAATAGGTATATTTATATAATTATTCCAGCTGTACCATAAAAAGGCAGAATGTGTAAGCATAATTAGATAATTGTTTCTCTAATTAAGATAAACTGACTATCTAATACTAATATGTTTAATTCCTTCTTACTGATAGTACAAAAATGAATTTTCAGAATTAATTTGGAGATTATACAACAGTTTTAGAGTTTTTTGATTTAATTTTTGCGATAAACCACAAAAAAACCGAGCCATTACTGACTCGGTTTCCATATTGTTTTTAAAATCTTAGTACTAATATCTAAATACTTATTTTACTTCTTCGAATTCAACGTCTTCAACGTTATCTCCTTGAGCTTGTTCTCCTTGTGGTTGTGCACCACCTTGAGCTTGTTCTCCTTGAGCATACATTGCTTCAGTAGCAGTTTTCCAAGCAGCGTTGATGTTATCAAGTGCAGTTTGGATAGCAGTAAGATCTTGAGATTGGTGAGCCATTCTCAATTCAGTTAATGCATATTCAACAGCAACTTTATGATCATCAGCTAATTTATCTCCAAGGTCTTTCAATTGAGTTTCAGTTTGGAAGATCATTCCGTCAGCTTCGTTCAATTTTTCAGCTCTTCCTCTAGCAATTTTGTCATACTCAGCGTTAGCTTCAGCATCTTGTTTCATTTTTTCGATTTCTTCAGAAGTTAATCCAGAAGAAGCTTCGATACGAATGTCATGAGACTTACCAGTTCCTTTATCAGTTGCAGAAACTTTGATGATACCATTAGCATCAATGTCAAAAGTTACTTCAATTTGTGGAACACCTCTTGGTGCTGGTGGAATACCGTCTAAGTTAAAACGACCGATAGTTTTGTTATCAGCTGCCATTGCTCTAGCTCCTTGAAGAACGTGTAGTTCAACTGTTGGCTGAGAATCAGCTGCAGTAGAGAAAACTTGAGATTTTTTAGTTGGAATAGTTGTGTTAGACTCAATTAATGTAGTCATAACTCCACCCATTGTTTCGATACCTAAAGATAAAGGTGTAACGTCAAGTAACAATACATCTTTTACATCTCCAGAAAGTACTCCTCCTTGAATAGCTGCTCCAATTGCAACAACCTCATCAGGGTTAACTCCTTTAGATGCTTTTTTACCGAAGAATTTCTCAACTTCTTCAACAATTTTTGGCATACGAGTAGATCCACCTACTAAGATTACTTGGTCGATATCTGAAGTAGATAAACCAGCATCTTTTAACGCTTGTGCTACAGGAGCCATAGAACGTTTTACTAATGTATCACATAATTGCTCGAACTTAGCTCTAGTTAATTTTTTAACTAAGTGTTTAGGTCCAGAAGCAGTAGCGGTAACGTATGGTAAGTTGATTTCAGTTTCAGCAGAAGATGACAACTCAATTTTAGCTTTTTCAGCAGCTTCTTTGATACGTTGCAATGACATTGGGTCAAGACGTAAGTCAATACCTTCTTCAGCTTTAAATTCGTCAGCTAACCAGTCAATGATAGTTTCGTCAAAATCATCTCCACCTAAGTGAGTATCTCCGTTAGTAGATAATACTTCGAAAACTCCATCTCCTAATTCAAGAACAGAGATATCAAATGTACCACCACCTAAATCGTAAACAGCAATTTTTTGATCAATTCCTTTTTTATCTAATCCATAAGCTAATGCCGCAGCAGTAGGCTCATTGATGATACGCATTACTTTAAGACCTGCAATTTCACCAGCTTCTTTAGTCGCTTGACGTTGTGCATCATTAAAGTAAGCAGGAACAGTAATAACCGCTTCAGTTACTGTTTGACCTAAATAGTCTTCAGCAGTTTTTTTCATTTTTTGAAGTGTCATAGCTGACAATTCTTGAGCAGTATATAAACGACCATCAATATCCACACGTGGTGTATTGTTGTCACCTTTTACAACTGAATAAGGAACTCTTTTAGCTTCAGCCGAAACTTCACCAAAACCACGTCCCATAAAACGTTTGATAGAAGCAATAGTCTTAGTTGGATTAGTTACTGCTTGTCTTTTTGCAGGATCCCCTACTTTAATTTCTCCACCTTCTACAAAAGCGATGATAGATGGTGTTGTTCTTTTTCCTTCTGCATTAGGAATTACAACAGCCTCATTTCCTTCCATTACAGAAACACAAGAGTTGGTAGTACCTAAATCAATTCCGATTATTTTACCCATTTTTACTATATTTAATTTTATTATATATTCGTTTTAATAACTTGTTGACGATAAAGCAATGACTGTGCCAACAAAAAACCGCCTTAGAAATTGTCAGTTATTATTAAAATATCCAAAACCAAACTGACAAGTTGACATTTTAAATAAACTGACAGACTAACAAATACCACTATTAACACTGTCATATATTCAACTTATTCTTTTTTTAGAATTGTTCCCGCTCATATCTATATGTTGTTAAAAAAAAGAATATAAAGGATACCGCTCCCATAAGACTAAGCATAAATATTTTGCTTCTTTATCTAGGCTTGTATAAGCTATAAACTACATTTATTTCTCCATTCTTAAAATAGGCATTTCAACTTTAACAAAAAAATAATTTATTTTATTATGCGTGCATAGTATTTATTCCTTATATTTGAAAGACACACCTATAGTAGGAATATGAAAGAGAAAACAATAGATTATATCCTAAGAGCAACATGGCAATCAATTGCACGTATGTACAATGAAGAAGCAACCAAATATGGTGCAACAATGGCAACTGGTTTTGCCTTATTAAGCATCGACAAACACAAAGGAACGCCTTCAACTGCCTTAGGTCCAAAAATGGGAATGGAAGCTACAAGCTTGACCAGAACCCTAAAATCAATGGAAGATAAAGGGCTTATCACTCGGAAAAAAAATCCCGAAGATGGTCGCGGAGTTTTAATATACTTGACCGAAGAAGGCAAAGTAAAAAGAGAATTATCAAAAACAACCGTACTCAATTTTAATGAAACCATTCGCCACTATGTTCCCGAAGAAAAACTACAACATTTTATTGAAGTAGCGGAAACAATTAACGAATTAATTCAAAATAAAACTATTTTTAATCAAATCGAAAACAAAGAAAATGAAGCGCACAATTAAAAAAGTTGCCGTAATAGGTTCTGGAATCATGGGTTCAGGAATTGCTTGTCATTTTGCCAATATTGGCGTGGAAGTGCTACTGCTAGATATTATCCCAAGAGAACTTACGGATATAGAAATCAAAAAAGGATTATCACTCGAATCTCCTTTGGTTCGCAATAGAATCGTAAACGAACATTTGGCAAATGCCCTAAAATCAAAACCCTCCCCTATTTACAGCACTAAATTTGCAAGTCGCATCACTACTGGAAACACCACTGATGACATAGCTAAAATTGCTCAAGTCGATTGGATTATCGAAGTTGTTGTGGAACGTTTGGATATCAAAAAAGTAGTTTTTGAACAAATAGAACAACACAGAAAACCAGGCACATTAGTAACTTCCAATACATCTGGTATTCCTATTCATTTTATGAGTGAAGGAAGAAATGAGGATTTCCAAAAACATTTTTGTGGGACTCACTTTTTTAACCCAGCACGATATTTAAAACTATTCGAAATCATCCCTGGTCCACAAACCTCAACAGAAGTCTTAGATTTCCTAACACTGTATGGTGAAAAATTTCTTGGAAAAACATCGGTTGTTGCTAAAGATACTCCAGCCTTTATAGGAAACCGAATTGGAATTTTCGGAATTCAAAGTTTGTTTCATTTGGTAAAAGAAATGGATTTAACGGTTGAAGAAATAGACAAACTCACTGGTCCAGTAATTGGTCGCCCTAAGTCGGCTACTTTCCGTACTGTTGATGTTGTAGGATTAGATACTTTAGTTCATGTAGCCAACGGAATTTATGAAAACTGTCCTGATGATGAACAACACGCTTTGTTTCAACTCCCTGACTTTATCAATAAAATGATGGAGAATAAATGGCTTGGAAGTAAAACAGGACAAGGATTTTATAAAAAAGTAGACAAAGACATCTTAACACTTGATCTTAACACACTTGAATATAGAGCAACTAAAAAAGCTTCGTTTGCTACTTTAGAACTCACCAAAACAATAGACAAACCAATCAACCGTTTTAAAGTCCTCGTAAAAGGAACGGATAAAGCAGGAGAATTCTATAGAAAAAGTTTTGCTGCACTTTTTGCTTACGTATCGAATCGTATACCTGAAATTTCAAATGAACTCTATAAAATCGATGATGCTATGAAAGCAGGATTTGGTTGGGAAAATGGTCCTTTCGAAATTTGGGATGCCATTGGTGTTCAAAAAGGAATCGACATGATGAAAGCTGAAGGTCTTGAACCAGCTTCTTGGGTTACTGATATGATTACATCTGGAAATAACAGTTTCTATACTATTAAAGAAGGTGCTACTTATTTTTATAACCTTCCAACAAAATCACAAGAAAAAGTACCAGGACAAGATGCTTTTATTATCCTGAATAACATTCGCGAAAGTAAAAAAGTATGGAGTAATAGTGGTGCAATCATTGAAGACTTAGGCGATGGAATCTTAAATTTAGAATTCCAATCCAAAATGAACACCATAGGTGGCGATGTACTGCAAGCTATCAACAAAGGAATCGATCTAGCCGAAAAAGAATACGAAGGATTAGTAATAGGAAATCAGGCTGCTAATTTCTCTGTAGGGGCTAATATTGGAATGATTTTCATGATGGCCGTCGAACAAGAATATGACGAATTGAATATGGCTATCAAAATGTTTCAAGACACGATGATGCGCGTTCGTTACTCGGCTACTCCAGTTATAGTTGCTCCACACGGAATGACTTTTGGTGGTGGTTGCGAAATGAGTCTTCATGCTGACAAAGTGGTTGCAGCTGCTGAAACCTATATGGGATTAGTAGAATTTGGAGTCGGAGTATTACCAGGTGGTGGTGGTTCTAAGGAAATGGCATTACGCGCTTCAGATTTATTCCATAAAGATGATGTAGAATTGAATGTATTGCAACAATACTTCTTGACCATTGCCATGGCAAAAGTATCAACTTCAGGTTATGAAGCTTTTGATACAGGTTTATTACAAAAAGGAAAAGATATAATTGTAGTCAACAAAGACCGACAAATAGCCGAAGCTAAAAAACACGCTTTATTACTTGCCGAAGCAGGTTACACCCAACCAATTCGTCGTACCGATGTTAAGGTATTAGGAAAACAAGCCTTAGGTATGTTCTTAGTGGGAACTGACCAAATGGTAGCTGGAAAATACATCTCAGAGCATGATAAAAAGATTGCCAACAAATTAGCTTACGTTATGGCTGGTGGTGATTTATCCGAAGCTAGTTTAGTTTCTGAACAATATTTATTAGACTTAGAACGTGAAGCTTTCTTATCCCTTTGTACCGAAAGAAAGACATTAGAACGTATTCAGCACATGTTGAAAACAGGGAAACCATTGAGAAATTAGAAATTAAGAGGCAAGAAGTAAGAAGCAAGATAGATTCACAACTGTCTTTTCTCTTTTTTCTTTCTTCTATTATCTATAAAAAAAATCAAATAAGAATCAAGAGGCAAGAAGTAAGAAGCAAGATAGATTCACAAACTATCTTTTCTCTTTTTTCTTTCTTCTATTATCTATAAAAAAATGAAACAAGCATATATAGTTGCCGCCTACCGTACCGCCGTTGGTAAAGCCCCTAAAGGAGTATTTAGATTCAAACGTCCTGATGAATTAGCCGCAGAAACCATCCAGCACATGCTGAAAGACCTGCCTGATTTTGACAAAACCCGTATTGATGATGTAATGGTAGGAAATGCCATGCCTGAAGCAGAGCAAGGATTAAATATGGGACGATTAATTTCGTTAATGGCCTTAAAAATAGAGGATGTTCCTGGCGTAACCGTCAACAGATACTGTGCTTCTGGAATAGAAACCATCGGAATGGCAACTGCCAAAATCCAAACAGGAATGGCGGATTGTATTATTGCAGGTGGTGCCGAAAGCATGAGTTATATTCCAATGGGAGGGTATAAACCTAGTCCTGATTATGCGGTTGCAAAAGCAGGAAATGAAGATTATTATTGGGGAATGGGGCTAACTGCTGAAGCTGTAGCCAATCAATTTAAAGTTTCCAGAGAAGATCAAGACGAGTTTGCTTACAATTCCCACATGAAAGCATTAAAAGCACAAGCGGAAGGGAAGTTTGACAATCAAATTGTTCCTATTACCATTGATCAAACCTTCATCAACGAAAAGGGTAAAAAAGACACCAAATCCTATGTTGTCACTAAAGACGAAGGGCCAAGAGCAGGAACATCAATAGAAGCATTGGCTAATTTACGTCCTGTTTTTGCTGCAGGCGGCAGTGTTACTGCTGGAAATTCCTCTCAAATGAGTGATGGAGCTGCTTTCGTTTTAGTCATGAGCGAAGAAATGGTCAAAGAATTAAATCTTGAACCTATTGCAAGATTAGTCAGTTTTGCTTCTGCTGGCGTAGAGCCTCGCATCATGGGAATTGCCCCTGTAAAAGCCATTCCAAAAGCATTAAAGCAAGCAGGATTACTACAAAAAGATATTGATTTAATCGAATTAAATGAAGCCTTTGCTTCTCAATCTTTAGCTGTTATTCGAGAATTGGATTTGAATCCTGATATTGTCAATGTTAATGGAGGAGCCATCGCCTTAGGGCACCCTCTAGGATGCACAGGAGCCAAACTTTCTGTTCAATTGTTTGACGAAATGAAACGCCGAGGGAATAAATACGGAATAGTCACTATGTGTGTGGGTACTGGACAAGGTGCTGCGGGGATTTATGAACTTTTATAGAAGATAAACTAGAAACAAGAGGAAAGAAACTAGAAACAGATAAGTTTAATGAAACATAATTTTAAAAATCTAAAAATATGGATCTTATCGATGGAAATCACATCGGATATTCATAAAATATGTTTAGAATTCCCTAAAAATGAAATGTATGGATTAGTTAGTCAGATGAATCGTGCAGCTGTTTCAATGCCTTCTAATATAGCTGAAGGTTCTAATAGAGGTAATATACATTTCAAACATTTTTTAAATATTAGTTTAGGATCATCATTTGAATTACAAACTCAATTATTAATAGCTAACCAATATAAATATATAACTGTAGAAAAAACAACTGAAATAGAAAACAAGATTATTGAATTTCAAAAAATGACTACTGGTTTTATCAGTAAATTGAACGATTAATCTTTTCTCTTTATTCTTTCATCTTTTCTCTTTAAAAAAATAAACCATGGACAACAAAACAAGAGGAGGTCAATTCCTAGTCAAAGAAACAAAATGTGAAGATATCTTTACTCCCGAAGATTTTAACGAAGAGCAAATCATGATGCGCGACTCCGTTAAAGAGTTTGTCGATAAAGAATTATGGGCGCATAAAATCCGATTTGAACAAAAAGACTATGCCTATACAGAGGAATGTATGAAAAAAGCAGGAGACTTAGGTTTCTTGAGCATTTCAGTACCTGAGGCTTATGGCGGAATGGGAATGGGATTTGTCAACACGGTTCTCGTTTGTGATTACATCTCGGGAGCTACGGGTTCTTTCTCAACTGCTTTTGGAGCACATACAGGGATTGGAACCATGCCTA
>NZ_JBAWDL010000015.1:0-3818 GCF_049590715.1 Flavobacterium sp. | reverse complement strand
ATATAAAGGTTATGAAAATATAGAAAAAAGAGAAATGGGTTTTTTAGTTTTAATTTCTGCACAAAAATTAGGACATGAAACAAAGAATGATACTATATTCGCTTATGGTCAATTAAAAACAAAAACTATAGGTAACAACACAAAAATTTTCATTAAGGAAATTAGAACAATGGGCTATGAAAGTTTCACTAAATGTGATTCTATTATAGAAGAATTTGAAGAAATCAACAACAATAAAATAAACTTCATTAAGAGAGTTTTTTATTACAAAGGAAAAGTCAAAGAATTTAAATTCCCTAAACAGGAAATACTACCTGATTCGGTAGCACCACCTCCTCCTCCAAAGAGAACTTTTTAATATGTCCCGATGTCGCAGGTTTGTCTTCAATCGTTCGCGTAGGCATTTGCCTGTGCCCACCAACAGTAAGCAAACATTTTAAAATTAAATAAGCATAGTACAAAGCAATTAGAACAATCAATTTAGTTTGACAATCTTTGAGGGTACAGGTAAATACTTGCCTTTAGATTTGTTTATTGAAAAGTCGCTAGCTAAAAAACGGCGCATTCAATTCTATAAAAAAACCTTTAGCCGAAACTAAAGGTTATTGACAATCTCCAATTTTATATTTAAACGACCTCAAAACGCTTTTTTAACCTTACAAAGTTAGCAAAGCATCTCTATACTGGTTTAGTTATCTTTTACATCATTATCAACTGTTTTCACTGCAACCAAGTCTTGCTCTGAAGTGTTTCTCCAATGTTGATAGTTTTTATAGGCTGGCCCAGTCAACTTTTGTCTATCAGTATCCCCTATTTTTACTGCCACAAGGTCTTTTGAAGTATTTTTCAACGGTTGCGCATTTTTATACGCTGGTCCTTGAAGCACTGTTTTATTGTTTTCTGAATATATTTTAATTGGGGTAGTTTTGTGCATCCAATGTTTATAGTTTTTAAAGGCAGGACCTTTTAAATTACTTTGATTTACATTACTTTTTTCTTGCGCAACGGCACTGAAAGAAACTACTAAAAATCCTAATATTAACGCTATTGTTTTCATGACTATAACTTTTAATGTTTTTACAAAGTTACATCAAGTAATAGGTTCTTAAGACTATGTGAATCTACCCACTTTGCATCCGTATAAATACGGATAGGGTATTTTTTTTATTTTATATTAAATTCATTTTTGCTGTTTTTTTAATGAGTTCAGCGGTATTTTTCACTTCTAACTTTTTTAAAATATTACCCCGATGAGTTTCTATTGTACGGGAACTCACAAATAATTTAGCAGCAATTTCTTTAGTCGTTAATCCCTTAGATATCAAACCCAAAACTTCCATTTCCTTATTAGACAAAATATCTTCGCTGATGCTTTGTGTAGACATAAAGTTGATCATTTTTTCAGAAATTTCGGCACTAAAATATTTCTTCCCCTTATTGACGGTTCTGATTGCTAGGATTAATTCAGATTCATCTGTGTTTTTTAGGAGATAACCATAAGCACCTATTTTAGCGCATTTTGCAATGTAATTACCATCATTGTGCATCGAAATCACAATAGGTTTTATAGTCGAAGTTAAGGTTTGTAGCTCTTTTAAAACCTGAAAACCATCCATATTTGGCATCGTAATGTCTAACAATACAATATCAGCCTCAAATTGATTTTTTACAAGCTCCATAAACTCTAAACCGTCACCAACACTTTTAACAATTTTTATATCGTCATGTTTTCTTAGTAGCTCAGCAAGTCCATTTCGAAAAAGCTCATGATCATCCGCTATTATTAATTTGATTTCATTCATAATTCTATGGGTAATTCAATTTCAAAAGTTGTATTTCCTGGAGTTGTGTTGATGGCAATTGTACCATTGCAAATTTCTACACGTTCTTTGATGTTACTTATTCCTAAACCTAATTTAACCGTGTTGAGATTGAACCCAATACCGTCATCAAAATAAAAAAGAGAAATAAATTCATCAAATTCCGAAAGTGTAATTCGGATATTTTTTGCGTTAGCATGTTTTAACGAATTATTGATTAGCTCTTGGCTTATTCTAAAAAGATTAATGGCTTGATGATTTGTAATATTTGAATTTTCTTGTTGGGTTAAATCTTCATATTCAATTGTTACCGTTGTTGATTTCTTCAGACTTTCAATAAAATTTGTCAAAGCAACTCCAACTCCAAAATCATCTATCGACGCTGGCATTAGAGAATTAGACATCAGTCTGATTTCAGAAATGGTATCATCCACTATTTTTTTCATCTCCGTTTTCTTCACTTCATTTTCAACTCTATTTTCGATGTAGTGCTTCAAAGAGGTCAAATAAGGACCTACACCATCATGGAGTTCTCGCGAAAGTCTACGTCTTTCATTTTCCATCCCGTTGACCAACATTCGTTTGGATTGAATTCTGGTATTTTCTTCATTATTCCTAAACTCAATCAGTTTATCCCGCATTGCTAAAAGACTTTTCCCTAGCAAATCATTAGAACTTTTAGGTTTAAAATCGGTATGTAAATTCATTTTTCCAATATCATCAGAGAACTTTACGGCACCTTGCAATGAGGCCTTCAAATTGGCCAAAGCATCAAACATTTCCTTTATTTCCTTAGAATTTTTTATAAATTTATTGGTTTGGTTATAGTCTCCTTCTGCCATAATTCGGAGACTTTTTTGCATGTTCTTAATTGGATTGGTAATAATTCTTGTTAGAAAAAGAGAAAGCATAACAGCTAATAAAAAAACACCCAGAGTTATACCTACCAGTCTTTCTTGCAATTTTTTTAACGGAATAGTAACCTCATCCACATCTATTTCAGATAGAATAACCATTTTAAGTTTTCCAATCTTTACAAGACTGTACACACTAAAGACATCAACACCTCTATAATCCTTAAAAATTCCTCTCCCATTAATCCCTCTTAAAGCATTGGCGACCCCTTTTGTTTGAACAGATAAGGTATATGGGGTTTTATTGGGATAAAAACGAGATTGAGAACGCATTCTAAAATCATCCCCTACCAGATAAGATTCACCGCTACTCCCCATTCCTGTGCGTTCTAGGAGTATTTCTTTTATTTTGTTATAATCTAAAACTTTAATTCTAGTGCCCTTTGTAGCATTGGAGATAAAACCTATGGTTGTTTTTTTATCGACATGGTATGGGGTGAAATCGTGAATCCCATTCCTTTTTTTAATGCTATCTGGAAGTTTTAATACGGTACTATCTACATTTTGGCTATACAATTCAGAAGCTTCAAATCGTTCCCATTCAGATTTTAATAAATGTTCAATCTGGTTTTGTTTGAGTGTTTTTATAGAATTTAATTGCAGTAAAACACGATCATTTAAAACACTAGAAAACTGTTGATAAGAAGAAAAAGACAGCAACGCAATTACCAATGCGATTAAACTATTAATTATAATCAGTATTAATGTTTTGATGTTCATTATAATCGATTTTAAAGATAAAGACGGTTCGTATTTCAGGGTAAGCCAAGAATAAAACTTTGCCGTTTTTCTAATTTATGTAAATATA
Source organism: Flavobacterium sp. (assembly GCF_049590715.1). Lineage (GTDB taxonomy): Bacteria > Bacteroidota > Bacteroidia > Flavobacteriales > Flavobacteriaceae > Flavobacterium. Next base: position 276 of record NZ_JBAWDL010000015.1, on the reverse strand, counting down.
CTTGGTTTGCCGTTTTAAAAGAAACTTTACAATATATAGTTCTATTAAATTCAGCAGTATTTCTATAATTTCAGCTGTAACAAGCAAATAACTAGAATGTTTTTCTATCATACAAACCATTCAGATGTATTTCGAATGGTTTTTTATTACATGATGGTTCTAGACTTGTATTCAATCCTATGCGTAGCTACGCACCTATGTCCACAAGGATAAGTTATCAATTAGTTTAAAAAAGAGTCGTAGTTGTAAAAAGTTAGAACTTTTTTTTATTTTATC
>NZ_JBAWDL010000014.1:0-7116 GCF_049590715.1 Flavobacterium sp. | reverse complement strand
CGAATATAATTTAGAAACAAATCATCCATTCTATTCATATAAAATCAAACGTTTTTTAACTGACATTGCTTTAGGAATGATGCCATCGAAAGTTTGGACTGGAGAATTAGATGCAACTGGTGGTTATTTGGTTGTGAAAGAAAATGGAGAAGTTTTGTGTTATCATATTTACAACCGAAATGAATTTGAAGATTATTTATTTACAAATACAAAGTTAGAAACCGCAAGTAGCACAAGACACGAATTTGGAAAAATTTATGAAGAAAACGGACAAATATATTTCAAACTGAACTTACAGATACGTTTTAAATAATACCGAAAAAAAAAAGGGCGAAGGCATAATCGAGTAGACGGCTCCGCTAGAAACTAACGGAGTGCGCCTCTCACACCACCGAGCGTACGGGTCACGTACTCGGCGGTTCGCAAAATGATGGGTTAAGTTCGATGTAAACATCGGTTAAGGATTGATAGCCTTTTTGTCTTAGGCGTTTCAAAGTAATGGTTGAACCTAAAATAGGACTCTGTGCAATTGCCCAACCGCCTTTGCGAGTACGACTAAATGCATAAGCATGGTCTTGGTTAATTCCCAATCGAATCAGGTTTTTCCTTTTCCTTTCAGGTTTAGCTCATGCGTTTATATTGTTTTTTTGGTATTCGTGTTTTCCGCTACGCTTCAAATCTTCCAATCCGTCCAAATGCAATAGCGCAGTACAAATTTCAGTTTGCGCTTTGTCATTTCTTTATCCAACTCATGGAGCAGAATATTAGACAACAACGGACTTGCCCCTCCCGCCTGCTGGCTCGTTCGCTAAAAATGTCCACTGGACATTTTCTTAACGCACCGTCCTCTTGCGGAACGCCTTTTCTGCGTTTTTGTAGTTTACCGTTAATTTGTATCGGTACTCGCAACCATTTACGTATTAAGCGCAAGGTGGTTTTGCATTTCACTTTTTGATACACCAAATTCAATAGTAAACAATGGTCTAATTAAAATTAAACAGAATCCTTCAAAGTAGCTTCTAAATCTGTATACTGAAACTGAAATCCTAATTGCTCTATTTTTGCTGAAGACACTTTTTGGCCCGCTAAAATAATAACAGCAAGCTCACCAAGAAACATCCGAATTAAAAAAGCAGGAACGGGAGGCAACCAAATTTTATATCCCACAACCTTTGCTAAAGTTTTTGAAAAAACACGGTTTGTTGTATTGTCCTGTATTGCGGCATTATAAGCGCCATTCATTTGCTCATTTGTTACTGCTTCAAGATAAATAGCACATAAATCATCGATATGAATCCAAGGCATGTATTGGTTTCCAGACCCTATGACCGAACCTAATTTCCATTGGAACAAAGGCAATAATTTGTTTAAAAAACCACCATTTCCTAAAACCAATCCTGTACGCACTTTTACAATTCGGGTGGCAAAAGGAAGTACTTCATCAGCAACTGCTTCCCATTGTTGACAAACTGTTCCTAGAAAATCATTTGCAAGAGGACTATCTTCTATATTCACTTGAGAACTATTATAAGCCCCGTAAATTCCTATTCCTGATGCTGTAATAAAAGCATCAAGCTTTTTGTTGTATTTCTTTAAAACTGCTTTGATGAGCTTCACGGGAACTACCCTACTATCTAAAATTGCTTTTTTTCTTGCTTTCGTCCAGCGTTTCCCTGCAATATTCTCACCCGCTAGATGAATGATACAATCCGCATATAAAACCGCTTCTTCATCCATCGTACCTTTTTCAATATCCCAACAATAATAGAATAATGATTCTTGATTTGACTTTTTAGTTCTACTTAAAATACTCACTGAAAATCCTTTCTCAATTAGTAAACGTGCCAAATTTTGACCTACAAAACCTGTTCCTCCTGTAATTAAGATATTTTTTTTCATCTGAATTATTTTTAATTTTTACTTAACAATTCCTGCTTTGTAAGTGGTTATCGCTCGATCACGAGCAAAAGCATGCTCGACCATGGGAACTTCATAACCTAGGTCGAACTCAGGAATCCATTTCCGAATGTAAATTTCTTTTTCGTCAAACTTTTTCAATTGGATTTCGGGATTAAAAACCCTAAAATAAGGTGCCGCATCGCAACCTGTTCCAGCGGCCCATTGCCAATTTCCAACATTGGCAGACAAATCATAATCTAATAATTTCTGAGCAAAATATGCTTCGCCCCATTGCCAACTAATCAGTAAATGTTTACACAAAAAACTTGCCACCACCATGCGCACTCGATTGTGCATATAGCCCGTAGCATTTAATTCGCGCATACCAGCATCTACCATCGGATAACCTGTGTTTCCAGAACACCAACGCTCAAATTCTGCTTCATTATTTCGCCACTGAATACCATCGTAGGACGACTTAAAATTATGCGTTACCACCTTTGGAAAATGAAATAGAATTTGCATAAAAAATTCACGCCAAATCAATTCGCTCAAAAAAACAGCATTCGTTTTCGAACTCCAATTAACTAATTTACGAATACTTACCGTGCCAAAACGCAAATGCGGTGATAAATAGGAAGTAGTATCCAAGGCAGGAAAATCACGGGTTTCGTGATACGTTTTTATTTGGGTTAAATTATTTGGCTTGACTTTTATGCTGTTTTCTTCAAAACCTATATCTTGTATAGAAGGTAAAACAAAATCACTTTTGTGAAAATTGGAATAATATTCTGCTGTATTATACTCCAACAAAGGGCACTGCATCCTGAACTTTTCTAACCATTTATTTTTATAAGGTGTGTAAACCGTATAAGGCAAACCGTCGGCTTTAGTGATTTCGTTTTCTTCAAAAATGACTTGGTCTTTGTGCCAATAAAAAGAAATTCCGTTATTTCTTAAAAGTGTGGCTATCGTTTGATCGCGTTGTATAGCATAGGGTTCGTAATCCTTATTCGAATAAACTTCTTGTACATCGAATTCTATTATCAATTGCGCCCAAACTCTGGATGTTGTTCCTTTTTTAACTAAAAGCGAACTTCCTATGGCATTTAATTCAGAGTTAATTTGTGCCAATGTATCATAGATAAAACCAACACGAGCATCATTTTTAGGCAAATTTTCGAGAATGGCATCATCAAAAATAAAAAGAGGAATAACTGGAAATGATGATTGCAAGGCATGAAACAATCCCACATTATCCTCCAAACGCAAATCGCGTCGGAACCAAAAAACAGTCACTTTCTGTTTACTCATAGTTACGAATTAAAAATTTCGTTTACCCTTTTTTCTCTGTGTTCAAAAATAGTTTTCAGTTTGGATTTCACCACCATTGTATTCATTATCCGACCCAAAATTCCAAATGGCAAAGCATAATGAACAATATCTGTCATTTTTACACCATTTTCTGTGGCTTCAAAAAAATGTTTGTGATGCCAAAATGCATAAGGCCCAAAACGCTGTTCGTCTATAAAATAACTTTTGTCAACTACAGTCGTAATTTCCGTTACCCAAGGTAATTTTATTCCCAAGAATGGACTTATCTTATACTGAATAATTTGCCCTGAATACATCGATTTTCCATCATAATCTGTGATGAAAAATCCAATATTATCGGGAGTCATTTTTTGTAAATTCAACGGACTTGAGAAAAAAGACCAACATTCCTCTATAGTCGCATTTACATATTGTACGGTTTCTTTTTTATATAGCTTCATTCTTTTTAGATTTTTTCATTAAAACTAAAGTCATCAATAACATCGAAAAAGCATATCCTACATCTTCCACAGGAATGGTTCCTAGCCTAATTCCTAAATTCTCAGCATTATTGTAATACACTACAGGTTCATCAATAAAACTCCCTGTTAAGATGCCATTTACAATAGCAAACGGAATCAAAATGATCAAAAAAGTGATAAAAAAAGTATTCAAAACGTTGGGAACCTTAAAGACAGTGTAAGTCAATAATAAAAGTAACAAGCTATAATTGACCGCCGTGTACCATTTGTCAAAATTCAAAATAAGAACAGGTAAAACAACTATCACAATTACCCAATACATTCGTTTTACCGTTTTGTCAGAAAGACTAACATTGGGTAAAAAATAATGAAAGGCAAAATGAATAAACAAACTCGCATACGGAATACATATAAAAAACAACCATTCCTCGATAGGTAAATCAAAAAACTCAATCCCTGAATGATACCTTGGATTGAAATGCCAAACTCCTATTTTAGTAAAAAATATATCCCAAATGATAAAAAAAGCAGCTGTAGTCAATAAAGCCGGAAAGAGTACTTTCCATCGTTTGTTATAGTGCATCCGCTTTTCAAAACTGTACAAAAACGGAATGATAAACGAGGCGAGGTTTAGGATGAGATAAAGTGACATTTTATTAAGGTTCTAAGGTTCTGAGGAGCTAAGTGACTAAGAATATTGGTGGATTAGTTTATTGTTTTTATAAAGATTATTTTGAGGACTTTTAAAGTAAAATACTAAAAAATTAGTTCCTTAGATCCTTAGTAACTTGAATTCTTAGGACCTTTGATAAAATACTTAAAAGGCACAAACAACATCCCGAAACATTCTCCTTCTTCTTTCCCTAAATGCTTGTGGTGTACTTTATGTGCTTTTCGGAGTCCTATCAAGTATTTATTCTTGGTGTTTTTAAACCATTTAAACCGTTGGTGAATCAAAACATCGTGGATCATAAAATAGCCAAAACCGTAAATGGTAATTCCTAGACCTATAAAAAACAAATAATTAAAATTGGCTTCAGCCCCAAAATAAAATAGCAAAATACTGGGAATAGCAAAAATAACAAAGAATACATCATTTCGTTCAAAGACATTGGTATATTTGGGTTGGTGATGATCCTCATGAAAATACCACATAAATCCATGCATCACATATTTGTGAGTTAACCAAGTAACACATTCCATCAATAAAAAGACTCCGAGGGTTATAAAGAAATAAATCATAATTACACTAACTTTAATTTGTAAGACACAAAGGATTTTGCTAACAATCCAAACTTGGTATAATTAGAAACTCTTATTCTGCTGTTTCCTATTTGGTTTGAAGGTGTGTGTTCTAGTTTGTGTAATAATTTTTTATAATACACATAAGCTGTATAAACGCCAAATTTCGCTTCCATAGGCAACTTAACGATCCCTTGATAAGCAATCTTAAAATCTTCCTCTATTTCATCAATAATCACTCTTTTTGATTTTTCATCAAATGATTTCAAATCGACTCCAGGGAAATAATTCCGATTTAAAACCAAATTGTCCTCTTTCAAATCCCGTAAAAAATTTACTTTTTGAAAGGCTGATCCCAATCGCATAGCCTCTGCTTTGAGTTGGTTGTATTTCTCTTCTTTTCCTTTCACAAAAATTTTCAAACACATCAAACCCACCACATCGGCAGAACCATAGATGTATTCATTATATTCTTCTTGACTATCATAGTTTTGTTTAACCAAATCTAATTTCATGCTTTTCATAAAAGCCTGAACGAGATCATCCGTAATATGGTATTCTTTGACAGTATGTTGAAACGAATTCAAAATGGGATTCAAACTTATACCAGCTTCATACGCTTTATAATACTCTTTTTCAAAATCATTGATTAAGTATTCCTTTTCATATCCATGAAAAGAATCTACAATTTCATCGGCAAAACGTACAAAACCATAGATGCTATAAATGGCATCACGAATACTTGGCGACAACATATAAACTGCCAATGAGAATGAAGTACTGTAATTTTTAGTAACCAGCTTACTGCATTTAAACGATACGGTATCAAATAATTGTTTCATAATTTAGGATGCTAAAAATTGTTTATTAATTAATTCTGAAACCAATTTCCCTGAGATTAAGGCAGGTGGTACTCCAGGACCAGGAACGGTTAATTGTCCTGTAAAATATAAATTATTCACTTTTTTACTTTTCAATTTAGGTCGCAAAAAAGCCGTTTGCAATAAGGTATTTGCCATTCCATAAGCATTCCCTTTGTATGAGTTGTATTCAGATACAAAATCGTTTTTGCAAAATGATTTTTTATATACGATATTCTCTTTTACCTTTTGACCAGTAATGCTTTCAAATCGGTGTATGATTTTATCAAAATATTGCTCTCTCAATTCCTCAGTATCGTTAATGCCAGGTGCTAGCGGAATCAAGAAAAACCCTGATTCCATTCCTTCAGGCGCAGCGGTTTTATCGGTGATGGATGGAAAATTAGCATAAAACAACGGTTCTGCTGGCCATTGAGGTTCGTCATAAATATCCTTAGCATGTTGCTCAAAATCTACATCGAAGAATAATGCATGATGCGAAACATTTTTTATTTTTTTATTAAAACCCACATAAAATAATAACGAAGAAGGAGCAAATACTCTACTATCCCAATATTTTTCAGAATAAACCCTATATTCTTTATCCAAAAGCGTTTCGGTATGATGATAATCTGCGCCACTTAAAACGATATCTGACTCGATTCGCGCTCCATTTACTATAATCGCTTTGGCCGTTTTATTTTCGATAATAATTTTTTCGATATTCGAATGGGTTTTGAAAACAACACCTAATTCGGTTGCTAAACTTTCCATTGCTCTCACCACATCAAACATTCCTGTTTTAGGATGCCAAGTTCCTAAACCAAAGTCGGCATAATTCATAAAACTATAAAACGACGGTGTATCAGAAGGTTTTGCACCTAAAAACAACACTGGAAATTCTAAAATTTGAATCAATTTTTTATTCTTGAACTTTTTTCGAACATCTTTACTGATGGTGCTAAAAAACTGTCCTAATTTTTTAGTCGTTTCTACCGTAATCAATTCTAAAGGAGAAACCCCAGGACGATAGACCAAATCTTTGATGGCAATGTCATAATTGCTTTTGGCATCAGCCATAAAATCACGTAACTGTTTCCCACTCCCCTTTTCTATAGCTTCAAAAGTAGCTTCGATTGTATCTATATTATCAGCAATTGAAACAAAATCATTCATACCATAATATACGTTATAGGCTGGAGAAAGTTTTACCAAATCATAATAATCCGTCGTTTTCTTGCCAAAATCAGCAAAAAAACGTTCAAAAACATCCGGCATCCAATACCAACTAGGTCCCATATCAAAAGTAAACCCATCTG
>NZ_JBAWDL010000013.1:0-3260 GCF_049590715.1 Flavobacterium sp. | reverse complement strand
ATTCTCAGCACTTTATCGCAATCTTCCAAATCGAAACTAATGGAGGAGCTTGGAATTAACTTTGATAGATTTAATCTGATAATATCTGCGAGTACTCTATCCTTCATGTCTGTTTTGAAAACCTCGACCATTGTCTTGTATATTATGAAATTAATCTAGAAATAGCTATTCTTTAGAGGTATAGGGGTAGATGTAGCTTGCATTACAAAGAAAAGAGATTGGAAGATAGTGTAATTGTAAAAAATCATTTTTTTACAAAAAACATTAGATAAGAATAGAAGGTTAATAGGCAATGACACCTTGAATAAGGATTGTCTTAAAAAAGTTTTTTTTATCTAGTGGCTATATCAGAAATTACAAAATATCTGATGGTTTTTTACCAGTAATCGCCTTAAAGTCTTTTATAAAATGAGATTGGTCATAGTACCCCGCATTTAGTCCCTTTTCTGTGAGGGTAATTTCGTCGTTATTTTCGAATAAATTTCTAAAGCGAACAATGTTTGAAAACTTTTTTGGCGAGGTGCCCACCTGCTTCCTAAACTTTTTTTCAAAAGAGTCTCTGCTTATTGAAAATTTAGTTAATAACGATTTAATAGAAATAGACCCTTTCGTACTGATGATCTCAGAAATGGCTTCTCTTATAACACCATCAGTATGGGTCCATTCACTTTCTATGATAAGAAACTTTTCAATTACGTTTATTGAAGTTTTTATATTGTCGAAATCAATAACTGCTTCAAAAGTTCCGCCACAAGATCCAAGTAATGAATAGTGGTCGTCCCGATGTGGTACAGATGTGTCCTGCGAAGCATCAAACACATAGTCTTTTTTAGAAACAATTTGAACACCATCTTTTACAGTTGGTGGAAATTGATGTTCAGGAACATATTTTGTTTTCTTTGCCACGCTGGTACTTACAGATTTAAATACAAAGTTAGAAATAAATACTGCAGCCTCCGATAAATCGTAAGAGGATTATTGCCCATTCTTAATATTTAAACATATCTGCTATTACTCCTTTTGTACCAAATGCTGTAAATTAGGGTCATTCTTTATACGCTCCATTTCATTTTCAACGATATTCAATATTTCGGATTTTATTTGACGATAATTACTTTCAATTTCCTGTTTCAACTGGTCTACTCCTTGTGCATCTACAAAGGATAAAATCTCTGGAATCTTTTGATATGCTTTAGTTTCGGCAGTTACTTTATCATTATCCACAACAATTTCAGAGTGAAAAATCTTTTGCTCAATACGTTCATCAAAATTATCCGAAACAGCACCTACAAACATACCTTGTGTTAATGTTGAGATTTTAGAGGCTGGAATTAAACTATCTAATTGGGTTGATATGGAAGTTGAAGTATCATTTCTATTGATTGATAAACTCTGACGTTTTTGTAAAATTTTACCAAAACGTTCCGATAAATTTTTTGCTGTTTCGCCTACAACGTGACCAGAGAAAATATTACCCACAGTATTTTGGATAACCTTTGCTTCCTTGTCGCCATAATCCCTTGTTAATTGCGAGAAATCTTGAAAGCCCAAACAAACTGCTACTTTATTACTACGAGCAGTTGCGATAAGATCATCCAATCCTCTGAAGTAAATTGTAGGCAACTCATCTATGATAACCGAACTTTTTAATTGTCCTTTTTTGTTAATGAGCTTTACAATTCTTGAATTATACAAACCTAATGCTGCGGAATAGATATTTTGACGGTCGGGATTGTTTCCCACACATAATATCTTTGGTTCTTTTGGATTGTTGATGTCCAGTGAAAAATCATCACCTGTCATTACCCAATACAATTGTGGGCTAATCATTCTTGATAAAGGAATTTTAGCCGATGCAATTTGCCCTTGCAATTGGTCTTGTGCACCACCTTGCCACGCATCCATAAATGGTGAAAGATAATTTTCCAAATCAGGATATGAAGTGAGGATAGTGAACACATCCGAATATTTCTTGTTCAGCAATTCAATTGCGTGTGGGAATGTGCAATATTTGCCGTCCTCATAGATTTTCAGATACCAAATAATGGCAGCCAATAGAATGATTGGGCTTTCCACGAAAAAATCGCCCTGCTTCTGAATCCACGACCTGTTGAGGTTCAGCATTATGGTATAGGCTGCTTCGTAAGCATCTGAAATGTCCGTCATAAAGTCGGGATTAAGCGGGTTGCAACGGTGGCTCTTGCGTGGATCATCAAAGTTGATGACGTAAAATTTGGGTTTAACTTTGTACTTATCCTGATGCTTCAACAAATGATTGTATGCAATGGTGGAAAGATCGTCAAACTTAAAATCATAGATGTACATCGAAAAACCCTTTTCGATTTGTTGCTTGATGTAATTGTTTATAATGGCGTAGGATTTTCCAGAACCGGGAGTTCCTAAAACAATGGTTGCCCGAAAAGGATTGACAATATTTATCCAGCCTTCGTTCCATTTGTTTTTGTAATAAAATTTTGTGGGTAAATTGACAGAATACTCATTTTCCATCAGTTTAGTTTCTTGCTGAAAGCTTTCGTTTTCATTATTAAAAACATCATCCATCAGATTGGTACGAAGCAAACGGCTCATCCAAACGCCAGCTACCATTAAAGTAATATAGCCTAAAGCTGTGGTAAGAATGTAAAGAAATGTAGCTGTGTTTAATGATAACTTTAATAAAGGTGTATTCAGAAAAAACATAACAAAGCCAATCGCCAATGCAATATGAATTTTAGTCCAAGTAATTTTTTCGTTCTTTACGCCTTTTGTTCCTAAACAGCTTAACGCCAGTAATACTATTGCAAATACTTTGGTATATAAGGTATGTAAAAACAGTCCAGCAGTTCGTTGAAAATTGCCTAATACTTTGTTGATGAGTTCCAGTGTCCAGCCACGTTCTAAAAAGAAACCATAACAAAACCAATAAAGGTGCATTAGTACCAAAAGGATACTTACTGCTCGCATAAATGCCATAATCTTGGCAAGTCCTCTTAAATCGTCTTCTCCTTGCATTTTTTTATTTGTTAATGTTAGAGCGTGAATATAAAGGCTCTAAAGAATGGTTATAATAATTTGGAACTCATTGGCGATCAGTGACGGAGTTTGGCTTAACACTACGCATATTCATTTTTTTTTTATTTTCTTTGTATGATAATCTTAATTGTGCATAACAATGAAAGAAAACAAATATGATGAGGTGTCATTTTTCGAGCAATATGGAAAAATGAGCCGTTCGCAAAAAGGACTTGGCGGTGCAGGAG
>NZ_JBAWDL010000012.1:0-37306 GCF_049590715.1 Flavobacterium sp. | reverse complement strand
ATAATTCAAATTTAAGCGAGCAAATTCGTATTGATGTGGTCTAACCTTGGTTTCATCATATATTTGATCTAAAAACCAATTATACAACTCTCTATGCATGACAAACTCTAACGTACAGATTGAATGAGATACTTGCTCGATGTAATCACTTTCACCATGGGCAAAATCATACATAGGATAGATTTTCCAATCGTTTCCAGTACGGTGATGATCACGGTGTAAAACTCTATAAATTAAAGGATCACGCATCAACATATTTGTCGATGCCATATCAATTTTGGCACGTAAAACATGACTTCCTTCTGGGAAATCACCGTTTTTCATTCCTTCAAATAATGTTATATTTTCTTCAATAGAACGGTTTCTATAAGGACCATCAACACCTGGTTGGGTTGGAGTTCCTTTTTGAGCTGCCATGTCTTCAGAGGATTGACTGTCCACATAAGCTTTCCCTTTCTTAATCATAATAACTGCCCAATCATATAATTGTTGGAAATAATCAGAAGCATAACGTTCTTCGGCCCAATTGAAACCCAACCATTGTAAATCTTCTTTGATAGCATCTACATATTCTTGTTCTTCTTTAGCGGGATTGGTATCGTCAAAACGTAAGTTTACTGGTGCATTATACTTTAGCCCTAAACCAAAATTCAAACAGATTGATTTAGCATGTCCAATATGTAAATAACCATTAGGTTCAGGAGGAAAACGAAAACGTAAATTATCTTGTGGAAAACCTGTTGCTAAACTTTCTTCAATGATTTGTTCTATAAAATTAAGTGATTTCTCTTCGGTAGCCATTATATTGTTTTATTTCCGCAAAGGTAAAAAAATAGATGAAAGATTACAGACAATAAGATAATAGACTTTTAAGAATATTAAACTATAATTTTTGGTACATTTGTATAAAATTATAGCGTTATGAAACAGTTAACAGTAACAATTCCAGATAGTTTTTACGATTCATTTGTTGATTTTTTTAAACACATTCCAAATGTTTCAATAGAAGAAAATGAAATTGAGGAAGTTTCTGAATGGCAACAAAAAATGGTTTTGGACAGAATTAAAAATTCTAAACCAGAAGATTATATTGATGCTGATGAAGCTTTAAAATCTTTAAAAGACAAATATGGTTTTTAAAGTCGTAATTTTAAAAAGAGCAGAACTTGAAATTACCAAGATCCAAATACTACTAAACTAAAATAATAAATGGGCATTATTAAATTAAAAAACATACGTACTTTCTCTTTTCACGGATGCTTAGTCGAAGAATCTAAAATAGGTTCTGACTATTCCGTTGACTTAGAAATAAAAGCTGATTTTAGTACTTCTTGTCTATCAGATGACCTAAATGATACGGTCGATTATGTACATTTAAACAAGATTGTAGTAGAAGAAATGGCTATTCGTTCTCAATTATTAGAACATGTAGGTCAAAGAATCATTAATCGTGTTTTTAACGAAATTCCTCAAGTTACCAAAGTAATCCTTGGAGTTTCTAAACTAAATCCTCCTATAGGTGGTGATGTTGAATCAGTTACTATTCAGTTAAAGGAATTTAGAAAATAAATTACAAACTTTTCAAGTAATCTAAATTCAAAACTATTGTATTATTTGGCTTAAAAAAGAATATGAAATTTGCATTTCGATAAATTTATAGTACATTTGCAGTCCAATAAATAATTGGCGTCGTGGCCGAGCGGCTAGGCTGGGCTCTGCAAAAGCTCCTACTCCGGTTCGAATCCGGACGATGCCTCAAGAAGAGATACAGAAATGTATCTCTTTTTTTATGTCTAATTTTTTTTAAAATACATAATGTTGAAAACTTTATAATCTACCATAGATTTCAATAAAGTGTTTTTAGAACTTTAACGATAATGTTGCAAACTGTGTGAAGCGAGTAGAATATATGGTTTAGAAAAGCCACGAATTACGAAATTAAATTTTGTAATTCGTGAATTCGTTGCTTTTATTTATTCAGCTCAAAAAGAGAAGATAGATAGAATTAAAACGATTAACTCATATTAATCTTTTAATCTGCAACTAAAATTTTAGAAGCTAAGGGAAATCCATTAAAATGTATCGTTTTAAACCTAATTTATGACCCATAAACATAAAAAAACGCTCACTAGGAGCGTTCTATTATTTCTTATGTTCTATTTTTTGAAAGGCTTTTTTAACCATTTCTTTTTCGTTAGGGAAGAATCCCTGTGTCATTAATACGAGTCCAAACACCATTAAAACGATACTTATTCCTTTTTTAATTTTTAGAATATTGGAAGGGGTCATTTTAGTTTTTAATTGTTTCGCTAGGACTATTTTTAAACAATCTACTAGTAAATAAGTGATAATTACAGTTGTAAAAAAAGTAAGCATTCTAGACGTTTGCATTTCTAATTTTGGTCCAACAGAGATGATTACAGCCAACCAAAATCCTAATACTCCAATGTTGATAATATTCAAAAAGAACCCTTTAAAAAATAAACTTACATAGTTTTTACGGATGATTTCGTTATCAATTTCTTTTGTATTGACTTTCTTTTCTTTTTTTAAATTAATGAAAGAAATAATACCATAAGCAAGCATTAACATTCCTCCAAATATAAAAAGTGCAGGTTTATCTTCTAAACTTTTAATCAATCTATAACTTCCTAAATATGCTATAGATAGGAAAAAAATATCAGCAAAAACAACTCCTAAGTCAAATACAATAGCAGCCCTAAATCCTTTTATAATACTGGTTTCAAGTAAAATAAAAAAAACAGGACCTATCATAAAACTTAAAAATACTCCCCAAGGAATACCAGATAAAATATCGTTTATCATTAAAGTTTGAAATTTATAAAGGAATAAAAAAACTGCAATTTAATTCATTTCTTCTATTTTTCCTCCCAGTACAGTGGCTTTATTTATTTGTTTTGGTTTTCCGTAGATCTTTACAGTACCTCCAGCTCTTACCTTAGCATCCACTAAAGTTGTTGCATGTATTTCAGCATTTCCTCCCGCAGAAACGCTTATTGTCGTTTGTGATGTATGCAAATCAGCTGCTTCAACAATTCCTCCAGCAGTTATGGTGACATCTTGATTATTCGCTTTTCCTGATAATTCAATTATTCCCCCTGTAACGGCTTTTACATTGGCTTTTTCTACATCTAAATCCAAATGAATTTCAGCTCCTTCCCTAGCGCTAATATTCATGATCGTAGCTTTAAAAATAGCATCACTCGATATATAAGAACCTTCGCTAGCACTTACTTCATCAATATTTTTAAAATACAACTGAACCGTAATATCATCACCAGATAATAATTTAGGAAAAGGCATTCTAATTTTTAATTCTCCATTTTTATTCACCGTTTCAAGCTCAGATGCTCTACTTCCTTTGATAACAATTTTGTTTTCCGTACTTGCAATCAGTTTGACATTGACTTTGTCAAAAACACTCAATGCATTAAAATCTCCTAAGTTCTTAGTAACCTGTGCAAAAGTGATTTGACATACCATCACTAAGGCTATAATCCATACTTTTTTCATTTTTTTTCTTTTGATGATTATTCATTTCTTTTGATAAAGTTGAAATCCAACTGTTTTTTAACCAAATCTGCGTTTTTAACAGTAACGTAGATTTCGTCTCCTAATTGCAATAATCGTTCCGAAGTAGCACCTACTAAGGCATATTGTTTTTCATCAAATGAATAATAATCTTCTTTTATATCACGAGTACGAACCATTCCCTCGCATTTATTTTCTACAATTTCGACATAAATTCCCCATTCTGTCACTCCAGAGATAACACCCAAAAACTCTTGATCTTTATGATCCTGCATGTATTTCACTTGCATGTATTTAATGGAATCTCTTTCGGCATTCGTAGCTAAACCTTCCATGGTTGAACAGTGTAAACATTTGGTTTCATACAACTCTTCATCAACTGATTTTCCTCCGTCAAGGTAAAATTGTAACAAGCGATGCACCATCACGTCAGGATAACGACGAATTGGTGAGGTAAAATGAGAGTAATAATCAAATGCTAATCCGTAATGTCCAATATTATCGGTTGAATATTTAGCTTTACTCATCGAACGAATCGCCAAAGTATCAATTAAATTTTGTTCTTTTTTACCATTCACATCAGCCATTAATTGGTTCAATGACTTGGATATATCTCCTTTATTACGGAAATCAATTTTATAACCAAACTTAGCAATAACGGTTTGCATGGCTATTAATTTATCTTCATTAGGCTCATCATGAATACGATAAATAAACGTTTTCTTTTGTTTACCAATGTATTCCGCTACTTTTTTATTAGCCAAAAGCATGAATTCTTCAATCAAATGATTGGCGTCTTTGGATACTTTGAAATACACCCCTTCTGGTTCTCCGTTTTGATCCAAGTTGAATTTTACTTCTACTTTATCAAATGAAATGGCTCCATCTTGCATTCTCTTCTTACGAAAAATCTTCGCTAATTCATCTAATTTAAGCGTTGCTGCTAGAATTTCTGGCGAAACTTGATACGAACTACCCGTAATCGAAATATCTTCTGGAATCGTATCGTCTTTCGTTTCTATGATGTATTGTGCTTCTTCGTACGCAAAACGTTGATCAGAGAAAATAACGGTTCTACCAAACCATTGATTCACCACCTGGCATTTTTCAGTTATTTCAAATACTGCTGAGAATGTATATTTTTCCTCTTGTGGACGTAACGAACAAGCAAAATTAGACAATACCTCAGGCAACATAGGTACTACTCTATCCACTAAATAAACAGAAGTTGCTCGTTGATAGGCTTCATCATCAAGGATAGTTCCTTCTTCTAGATAATAGGAAACATCAGCAATATGAATTCCTATTTCGTAATTTCCATTCTCCAATTGTTTGAATGATAAAGCATCATCAAAATCCTTCGCATCCTTAGGGTCAATCGTAAAAGTTAGCGTATCTCGCATATCACGACGATTGGCAATTTCAGCTTCAGTGATTGAAGTATCAATTTTTTGAGCGTATGTTTCTACTTCAATAGGAAACTCTGATGGCAAACCGTATTCAGCCAAAATAGCGTGAATCTCCGTATCGTGTTCTCCAGGTTTTCCTAGAACTTTAATCACTTTCCCAAAAGGACTATCGGCTCTTTTTGGCCAATCTTCAATATGAACCAAAACCACATCTCCTTGTTCTGCGTCTCCAAGTTTATCTTTTGCTATAAAAATATCGGTGTACATTTTTGGATTGGCAGTGGATACAAAAGCAAAGTTTTTTTGAATATCAATTACACCAACGAAATCTGTTTTTGCTCTTTCTACAATTTCAACTACTTCACCTTCAGGACGTTTTCCTCTTCTTCTATTGTAAACATAGACTTTTACAATATCTTTATCCAAAGCATGATTCAAGTTATTTGATGGAATAAAAACATCATCTTCAAAATCTTCACAGATAAAATAAGCCGTTTTCCGACCTGTCATATCTATTTTTCCTTCGTAATATTCTCTGCTTTCGGCTTTGATTAAATACTTACCAGGTTCCGATTCTATAATTTTTTTGGAAGCAGCCAGCAGTTTTAAATCTTTAATAATTTGATTGCGACTTTGCGTATCATCTAATTCTAATTTGGCTCCTATTTGCTTATATGTAAATTCTTTATTAGCACTATTTGATAGTATTTTTATAATTTTATCTGAGAAATCCTCTTGTTTTTTCATTGGTTTTCTTAATCTTTTTCCCATAATTCTTTTCTTAAAATTCGAAATTACAAAATTGTTAACACTTATAACTATTTGTCTTAGCAAATTAAATAAAATATAACGTTCGTTTGAGCCCAATACATTTAAGATTTATGATTAACTATTTTGATTTCTGATATAATAAAATGAAACAATCATTTATTTACTAACACTAAATCTTAAATGCTTCGCCCTTTCGCTGTGGCTCGGTTCAAAAATCATTAGTATAACTTTTCAAAACTTATACACTTTTGATCCTCGATAAGTCTTTTTCCATATTAAATCCTTTTCAAGTATCTTTATAATCAAAGATTAAAAACATGGAAACATTTATCACCATAGCGGTTTTTGATTACATTCATCAAATTGAAATATTGAAACATCGATTGGATCAAGAAGGGTTTCAGTATTTTTTTGAAAACGAAATCATGTCTTCTTTTGCTCCAATGTATTCCACAGCTTTAGGCGGAATCAAATTGAAAGTTCATCCTAACGATTTTGAAAAAATTAAATTGATTCTTCAAGAAATGAAATACGATAACAATTTAAGAATCGTTTAATTTTTTCAAAGTTGTCAACATATATTAAATACAACAAAAAGAAAATTTTAAATTAATTAAATTATTGTTTGTTATTATAGCATGTTAATAGTGGCTATAAAATTTTAGCAAGATGCTTTTATATGAAGTTTTATCATGTTATAAAGAGTTATCAACATAGTTATATTAAGTTAAAGCATTCATTTTAAAGTTAATTTAAAATATAATTAACAACGGTTGATAACCTAAAATAGATTCAAAATGTAAATAAGTATTTTTAAAAATTGTATTCATAAACTACCTTTTTCTGTTTATAACTTTTCTAAAAATTAAGCAAACTTTTTTAGGTTTATAACTTTGGGTTTTGGATTACATTTTTATTCGATACAACCAAAAAATACTTCTAATTTTCTTTATCAACTTATCAACATTTTATATTAACATAGCGTTAACTGAAAATCAAGCCATTACAAAGTGTTATTAACAAGCTATTTTTTTAACAATTATATTGAATATTATTTATTGATTATCAGTTGTTTATGAGTTATTAATAATTGTTTATAACTCACAATTACTTAGAAATAAAGGATTTATGTTAGAGTAATTTTTATCATCCATTTAATTTAAGTTTTGATACTATAAACTACATTATCAATATTCTTAATTTAAAGAATCTTTCCTTAAATTTGCAGTCACAACTTAATATAATAAAGATGAAAATTTCAATAGGTAACGATCACGCTGGTCCAGAGTACAAAAAAGCAATCGTAAAAATGCTGGAAGCAAAAGGATATGAGGTGACAAATTACGGTACAGATACAGCTGATAGTGTAGATTATCCCGATTTTGCTCATCCAGTAGCAACTGATGTAGCAGAAGGAAAAGCGGATTACGGTGTTTTAATTTGCGGAAGCGGAAACGGAATCTCTATGTCGGCTAATAAACATCAAAAAGTACGTGCAGGTTTGTGTTGGACTAAAGAAATCGCAACTTTAACACGTTTGCATAATGATGCAAATATTGTAAGTATTCCAGCTCGTTTTACATCCATCGAACAAGCTTTAGAAATTGTTGATACTTTCTTAAACACTGAATTTGAAGGAGGTAGACACCAAAACAGAGTAAATAAAATAGCGTGTAGCTAATAGACCTACTTCATAATAGTAACCGCAAAACGATTTATTTTTTAAAACTGTTTTGCGGTTTTTTTATGTTCTACTGACTGAATTAATGTAAATTGAGTCACTACGTTGACTGAGTTTACATTAATTCAGTCAGTGGCATTACTAATTAAATAATTTATGAATGGACTGTTTATTATTTAATAGTAATTTGTTCGTTACTAAACAAGGTAAAAACGATTATGATTTGCAGGACAACAATTCCCAAAAACATCCATAAATAAGATGTTTTTGATTGTAATGTCTTAAAAACAGCATTCCTATACCTGATCCTAAAGTTCCACCCAATGCTACCGAAAGTAAAAAGTTTTTTCAGGAATGTGTTGTTTACGTTTGATAGCTAACCTTTTGTCATAGGCAAGGAGTATAAATGCAATCAGATTTATGAACACTTAAATACAATGTAATTATTATTTATGAATAGTTAGTTTGTAAAAGTAGTTTTCATCTATTAATTTGATAATAAGTTAATTATTAAGGATAATTATAAGTTATTCTAGGATAATATAGTTTTATTCTTTAGTCAATAATTGAATAATTTTACAAAAACATAACATAAAATTCACAAAGTATTCCATGTAAAAGTAATGTTATGAATTATTAACTTAACCAAATTATAAAATGAAAAAAGAAATTACAAAAAAAACAATGTGTTTAGCAGTATTACTTCTGCTAAATTTCACTTCCTTTTTTGCTCAATCTGGAGCTCCATCAACTTTGCCTGTGAACCAGAACGAAGCTGATTTTTTTACGGATAATTCAGTAAATGTTCCAGTAGCAAGAAAAAAAACACTTGTAAATAATGGGGCAGGAGATGATTCGGCAACTTTGAATAATTTAATAACTTCTTTATCAAATCAAGGAGGAGGGGTTATAACAATTCCATCAGGGACTTGGTTGTTTGGAAATATTAAATTGTTATCAAATGTGCATTTAATATTTAATTCCAATGCAATTGTTAAACCAAAGTTAGCATCTTCTGGAGATAGTTCTATTTTTGAAATAGGATATACTGGAGTAAAAGCATCTAATGTAAGTATTAGATGTACTTCGGGTCAATTCAAAATTGATTTGTCAACGGTACCTTTAAATTCAAGAATATTACCTTTTAATGTTAAAGAGGTCGAAAACTTCATGATTTCTGGATGTTATATTACAGATAGATGGACAGTACATTCAACTGTAAATCTTGGATTAAGTAAGCGTAATAATGTTTGGGCAGGAGCCAAAAAAGGATTAGTAAAAAATATAACCGTAATCAATGCACATGGTGGTTATGGAGCCGTACAGGTGAGAGTTGGAGAAAAAATATTGTTTAAAAATATTGTTTCAAAGGGTGGAGGAGCCACTTTACGTATTGAAACTGATGGTAGAGAAACAAGTGGAAATCAAGCTCCGCAAACTGTTGCAAAGGTTTCGGAAATTTCTGCTTATAATATTTATTGTGAAAATGGAAATTCAGCGGTAATGATACAACCTTGGGGAGCTAAAAATGGTTGGTTTGATATTCAAAAAGTAAGAGCTGTTAGTTGTATGTCTGTTGTCCGAATTAACCGGGCTTTTGTAGAACTTAATGCGCCAAGTATTGGTAATTTTGATCCAGATTCGAGAATTACAGATATTGCCAGTAGTTATGGAACTAATGCTCAAGTTAAAGATGGAGATATACCATTTGTACCTTGTCATTTAAGAACGAATCCAAATATTTTAAGAACTACAAGTTTGCCGGGGCAAGATAGATGGTTTCAAGGTCCTTCATTAGCTCCATTATGGTATGCGGCAAGTAGTACAACTGGACAAGATCCTAGGTATTATAGTATCAAAATCCCAACAGTCGAAAACTTACAACAAAATGCTACAAACTTTCCAGCCAACACTCCTATTATAAGAAGATGGAATGATAGAGTTGAAAATTGCTCTTCTACTAATCGTCCTGGAATTTCGTTAAATACAAAAGAAGAATCTTTATATGATTCGGATAGTGATAAAAATTATTCAATTGAATTGTTTCCTAATCCAGTAAAAGATGATTACGTAACTATTCAATTGAACGGAATTGAAGATGAAACAGTTACATATTATACTGTTTTTAATACCACAGGAACTCTTGTTGGTAGGCAAAAATCATTCAGTGGATATAAGGGTATTATTAATATTTCTGAATTCTCACAAGGATTGTATTTTATTAAAATTGAAAATTATAAAGGAAATAGTATGCTAAAACTTGTAAAACATTAATTAAGTTAATATATAATTTAGAAAGGGATTAATTAGAAAGTTAATCCCTCTTTTTATAAGGAATTAAACAAAAAACAAGACAAAAGTAATTAAAATTTGCACTACTACAATTGTCCAAAACTTCCACAAATAAAAAGGTTTTGATGTTTTATGCCTAAAAGTTAACATTCCTAATCCAGAACCAATTGTTCCACCAAACAAAACAAAACTTAAAAGCACTTTCTCGGATATTCTTCTTTTTTGTTTTATAGCTTGCCGTTTATCATAAGCGGTTAGTATAAAAGCAAGAACATTTAACAGTAAAAAATAATAGAATAAAATAATCATTTAGCGCTAATTAAGTTTCAAAGATAATTCATTAATAAATTTTTAATATAAAAATTATTTATACCATTTAATCTTTTAAAGATAACAAATGTAAAATTAGTTAATTCTTGCTAATTCTTTTAAAATTGGCAAGAAATAAAAACTATTTTATATATTTGTTATACTAATTTAATAATGATGATTGAAGAAGCACCAAGTCCAAATTTTGAAAATAAAGTAGTATTAAATCTAAACAACCCTAAAGTTATGGGTAAAATAAAGGATTTAAATAATAGCTATTTATATTGGGATAAAATAAAGTATAAAAAAATAGATCATTTAACTTCAAGTGAAGTATGGAGTACAGTTAAACTTGTTAGAAGTATTAATTATAAACAAATAAAATTTTCAGATACGATATTTAATTATTTTAATACAGATTATATTCAAAAATCATTGCATAAATTTGATATGAATATTGGTGGTTATATAGGTTCTCAAAACATTATTCCAGAATCTGATAAAGCAAGATATTTAGTAAGTTCAATAATGGAAGAAGCCATTTCCAGTAGTATAATGGAAGGTGCAAATACTACAAGAAAGAAAGCAAAAGATATGCTTAGAAAAGATACTAAACCAATCAATAAATCAGAACAAATGGTTGTTAATAATTATCTTACTATTAAGCATATTTTGAAAAATAAAAATGAGGAATTAACCCCAGAAAACTTATTACAGATCCATCAATTGATGTGTTCAAATACTTTATCAAATAAAAAAGAAGAAGGAGCATTTAGAATTTCAAATGATATTCATGTAGTAAATTATTCAACAAGTGAAGTAGTCCACACGCCTCCTGATTCCAAAAGAGTTAGTAATTTGATAAATGAATTATGTTTATTCTTTAACTCAGATAAAGAAGATTTTATTCACCCAATTATAAAAGGTATTATTATCCATTTTATGATTGGATGGATTCATCCTTTTACAGATGGAAACGGTAGAACAGCAAGGGCATTATTTTATTGGTATTTGCTAAAAAAAGGATATTGGCTTACAGAATATTTATCAATATCTAAAATTATACAAGGTTCTAAAAATCAATATGAAAAAGCTTACTTATATACAGAAAATGATTCAAATGATTTGTCTTATTTTATAACATATCACATAGAAGTAATGCATAAAGCATTTGAGTCTTTAAAAAATTACATTCAAGAAAAGCAAAAAGAAAATTTACAAATTGCAAGTTTTTTAAAAATAGCAGGAATAAATGAAAGACAAGCACAAATTTTAAAAACTCTTTTTGATGAACCAGAATGTGTTTTTTCTGTAAAAGAAGTTCAAATCAGATTTTCAGTTGCTAATTATACAGCCAGAACTGATCTTAATAACTTGGTAAATATGGGGTTTATGGAAATGATTTCTGTAAATAAAGTAAAACAAAATTATATCCGATCTCATGGTTTTACAACTCTAATTCAAAAAACAAACTTATAAATTCTTGCTAATTTTAAAAGAATTGGCAAGTATTTATGAACAACTTATCAACAATGACCAACATACAATTCATCGCCAAGACGGTACAAACAGCAGCCATAAACATTCAAAAAACAGTAGAACTTTTACAAGAAGATTGCACCTTTCCGTTTATTTCTCGGTATCGAAAAGATACTACAGGAAATCTGGATGAAGTCCAAATTGAAAATATTGCTAAACTTCAAAAAGAATATGAAGCGATTGTAAAAAGGAAAGAAGCGATTCTTAAATCAATTGAAGAACAAAAAGCTTTAACGCCAGAATTAGAGAAAAAAATCCAACAAAGCTTTGATTTACAAGAAATTGAGGATTTTTATTTACCATACAAAAAGAAAAAGAAAACCAAGGCTGATGTCGCTCGTGAGAACGGATTAGAACCTTTGGCGAAAATTATCATGGCACAAGGAAAAGACGATGTTGATTTCTTAGCTTCGAAATATTTGAATGATAATGTGATCAATGAAGATGCTGCGCTGCAAGGTGCTCGAGATATTATCGCCGAATGGATTAACGAAAACATTTATGTGCGTAAGCAATTGCGTCGTTTGTACGAACGCAAAGCAACCATTACGACCAAAGTAGTAAAATCTAAAAAAGACGACGAAGGAGCACAAAAATTCAATCAATATTTTTATTGGTCTGAACCGATTACGAAAGCGCCATCACACCGATTATTAGCCATGTTGCGCGCCGAGAACGAAGGTTTCATCAAGTTTAAAGTAGAAGTAGATATTGATGCAGCTTATGATTTAATTGATGAATTGGTTTTGAAAGGACAAAGTCCAGCAACGCCACACGTACAATTAGCCATTGAAGACAGTTACAAACGTTTATTAAATCCTGCTATTTCCAATGAAACCTTACAAGAAGCGAAGGCTAAGGCTGATGCCAATTCGATTCAGGTTTTTGCGACTAATTTAGGACAATTATTGTTGGCACCACCATTAGGCGAAAAACGAATCTTAGCCATTGACCCAGGTTTTAGAAGCGGTTGTAAAATCGTTTGTTTGGATGAAAAAGGCGATTTATTGTACAATGAAACGATTTATCCACACGCGCCACAAAATGAAACCACAATGGCGATGAAAAAGATCAAATCGATGGTCAATGCTTATAATATAGATGCCATTTCGATAGGAAACGGAACGGCTTCACGCGAAACGGAATTCTTTATCAAGAAAATTGCTTTTGACAGACCCGTACAGGTTTTTATCGTTTCGGAGGCGGGAGCTTCGGTTTATTCAGCTTCAAAAATTGCGCGAGAAGAATTTCCAAATTATGATGTAACGGTTCGTGGTTCGGTTTCTATTGGGAGACGATTGAGCGATCCTTTGGCCGAACTGGTAAAAATAGACCCAAAAGCGATAGGAGTAGGGCAGTACCAGCACGATGTGGATCAAACTAAACTGAAAGAAGAACTGGATTCAACCGTAATTCGTTGTGTGAATTCCGTTGGGATAAATATCAATACGGCAAGTAAACATTTGTTGAGTTATGTGAGTGGAATAGGAGAGAAGCTGGCCGAAAATATTGTGACGTATCGCTCTGAAAATGGGCCTTTTGAAGATAGAAAACAATTAAAAAAAGTACCACGTTTGGGCGAAAAAGCATTTCAGCAAGGAGCTGCTTTTATCCGAATCAAAGAAGGAAAAAATCCATTGGACAATTCGGCAGTGCATCCTGAGGCGTATTCGATTGTTGAAAAAATGGCCAAAGATTTAAAATTGAAAGTAAGCGATTTGATTGGCGACAAAGAAAAAACAGTTTTAATCAAAGTAGAGAATTACATTACTCCGGAAATTGGTCTGTTAACTTTAAAAGATATTATCAAAGAATTAGAAAAACCAGGATTAGATCCAAGAAAAGCAGCCAAAGTTTTTGAATTTGACCCGAATGTAAAATCGATTAAAGATGTAAAAACCGGCATGATTTTGAACGGAATTGTCAACAACATTACCAACTTTGGTTGTTTTGTAGATTTGGGTATCAAAGAAAGTGGTCTGGTACACATCTCTCAACTCAAAGCAGGCTTTGTAAGCGATGTAAACGAAGTTGTGAAGCTTCACCAGCATGTAACTGTAAAAGTTACGGAAGTGGATGAGGATAGAAAGCGAATTCAGTTGACGATGGTGTTGTAAAAAAGCATTATATTTTTATAATAAGAATTGGAGACTTTGTATGTTTAGGAATTTATGTTTTTTTTTAAATCCAGTACTTGTTTTGTCTAATGATAACTAAAATGTTTTGTTTCAGTGGGTTGTATTCATTAACTATACTTATTTTGACTCTTAAAATGAGGATTTAAATTATCGAATTCAGAAATTTAAAGATTTTTATTGGTCCCAGGAATAGTCAAAAATAAGCACTTTAATGCATTTTGCCTCTAAAAAATTTAGTCACAGATTAAAAATATTTAGCTGTGTTAATCGTTTTAATCTGTGGCAAATTATAAATTTTTCACTTGCAGTCTTTTAGTCTGACAACCAAATCTATGGGTTTTCAATGCATAGTGATTTAGTTTATTTCTAAAGTGTAGTATATAATAGATATTTATAGTAAAAATACCCCCAAACAGTGTTAAACTTTTTGGGGGTATTTTAGTACTTGCAAAGGTATTTTAAATATGAGAAACTTAAAAATGTATTATTTTTTTACAATTTTAGAACTCGAAATTCCTTTTTCAGAAGCCAAACGCAATACATAAATCCCTTTATTCAAAGAAGATACATTAATTGATTCTGATGGCTTATTTTGAGTTAATACCACTCTTCCAGAAGCATCAATAATTTGTACTGACAATAAAGTCTCTTGTGTTTGAATATTCAACACTTCTTGAACTGGATTTGGATATACCGCAAATTCAAAAGCATTGTGATTTTTTATCCCTAAAGTACTATCATATTTTAACATTACTTTTCCAGTAATACCGTAATCAACTGACCAACCTGCTGACAATCCAACAACTGAACTAAAAGGTCCTGTAATTACACCAGTACCATTAGCTAATAGAATATCTACGGTAGTATTAAGCGTTGGAGTATATATACCCGTTACGTCTAGAGTAGCATTAGTCACATCAAATCCTGCATCTACTGTAGACGCAGTTAATTGATCAAAGTTTATTCCCGGCGTTGTATTTCCATTTACATTCATTCTCAATTTTACTGGCACAGCACCAGAACCAATTACAACATTTGCATCATTAGAATCTAATACTTGAACTAATTCATCTTTAGGTGTGTTTATGATAGAACCGTTATTAGTAACAGTAACATTTCCGGTACTGATTTTACTCCAAGCTCCAGTACCATTACCCGTAAATTTGATAACTCCAGAAGCATTATTGGTAAAAGTATTACCCAAAGCTCCCGAAAAGGTGAAACCAACATTTGAAGTAATTGTACCGTTATTTGACAAAACAAACTTGTTTGAAGCATTACCTGCTGCAATTGTAGAAGTAACAGCTGCAGTAGTAGACAAGTTAATTGTACCAGTATTTGTAAAATCAGTTACAGTAGCTAAAGTCATAGGATTTGCCACAGTCACAGCCACATTTAATGTTCCTGAATTATTAATAGTATATGGACCATTCGTGTTAAATTGCAGACCAGAAATTGTATTACCTACAAGGTTGACATTAAATGTACCCGTATTCACAAAACTACCTGAAGCACCTGCTGTTCCTGAACTTTTTATACCACTAAAAAAATCACCTGTAAGATTGACAGTTCCGTTATTTGTGAAATAAGCGGTATTTGCTCCAGATAAAAATACAGCGTGATGATTAGTTGTAGTTCCATTTCCAACAGCGTTAATTGTAGTTCCAGCATCTACTATAACTTCTCCAGCAGTAGCAATAATAAATAAAGAAACATCAACTGACGGTGCTGAAAATCCCGCACCTGTAAGTAAAACTTTCCCACCAGTAGTGGCATTTAAAATACTTTTTGTCATTGCAGCTGCAATTGTAGAACCAGTTCCAAAAGAAATTTGAGGAGTGTTTGCATTTATACCAGCTATATTTATACCATTATTAACTGAGTTTATAGTTATAACACCTGATCCATAAACACCATGAGTAGCTAAAGCTTGATCCGTAGAAGCCGCAATACTTAAACACACACCAGTATTAGGTGAAGTATTTGAAATTGATAATATTCCATTGTTAGTAATTGTTCCCCCAGTAAAAGTAATTCCACTTGCGGTCCCAGTAACAGTATTATTAACTGTCAATGTTTGACCAGAATCAATGATTAACCTACCTTGTCCTCCTCCAGCAGCAACTGCTCCTAAAGTTCCCCTTAATACAGTTCCAGGAGAAGCAGTAATGGTACATGTACCATTATTTATTGTAAAAGAATCTCCTGCATTACCACCTGGCACACCATTTGGTGACCAATTGGTAGCTGTATTCCAGTCTCCAACTCCACCACCAACCCATGTGTAACTAGTTTGCGCCATAATTGTATTTACAAACATCCCGCAAAACAAAACAAAAAGTACAGCCACACCTGTTCTCTTTTTTCCAAAAATGTAATTTTTTTTCATAATTGATTTTTATTAAAATTGCTAATTGATTTAAAAATGCCCTACAATAACTAACAGTAAAGACTTTGTTTTTTTTAAAACAAAAACACCAAACTTCCCCGATTAATCACCTGTAAACCATTTTATTACTTAAACCAAAATTCAGTTATTATTTGTTATAAAAAATTAACATATGAGTTTTTAAATAGAACAAATGTCTTTTTTTACTACCCTAAAAAACCTAAAATCAGCACTAAAATCAGACGTTAATAAAAAAACAACTAGATTTTACACAAAAAAAATCCCACTCGTGCAAACGAGAGGGATTATCTTAAAATCAGTTTTAAAAACTAATACATATACGCTTAGAATTTACTGTGAAAAAATTCTAGCATAGCATTTTGCTACGGTATAATTTTATTTTGAATAGAAAAAGAACATTTTTTTGAATAAAATTCTAAGTTTAAATGATATAAACTATGAATTCTTCAAATTGATGATTTCTTGATCTGTAAGCAATCTCCAGTTTCCTCTTGGTAAGTTTTTCTTAGTCAAACCTGCAAACGAAACACGATCAATACGCAATACATCATATTTAAAATGCTCAAAAATAGAACGAACTACCTTTACATTAGAAGAACGTAATTTTAATCCAATTTCACTTTTCGCTTCTCCTTCAATATAAGTCACTTCTTCCACAAAAACTCGGTGTCCTTCAAGAACTAAACCTTTGGATATTTTTTCTAAATCTTCAAATTTCAAGTTTTTATCTAATGATACTTGGTAGATTTTTGATGATTTGTTTGTTGGTAACGTAAATTTACGAATCATGTCCGTATCATTTGTAAACAACAACAAACCCGTTGTATTCTTATCCATACGTCCTACTGCACCAATTTTTGCCGTCGTGGAACCTTTTACCAATTCTAATACATTACGGAATTCCTGACCTTCATCAAGAGCCGTTGTAAAGTTTTTAGGCTTATTCAATAAGATATATACTTTTTTCTCAGGAGTCAATTTTACTCCGTCAAAATTTACTTCATCACCTGGTTTTACTAAGTACCCCATTTCGGTTACAGGAATACCATTTACTTTCACATTCCCAGATTGGATGTAAATATCCGCATCACGACGTGAACACGCCCCTGAATTGGCAATGTATTTATTCAAACGGATTTCGTCTTTAGCTTTTTGTCTCTTAGGTGCTTGATTTGGTTTTTTTGCCTTAGCCGCTTCCTCTTCAGCCACTTTGGTGTTTACTTTAGCTTTTTTAGGTCCTTGCGCCCTTTTTTGCATAGCGGGTTTGGGCTTATTAGAATTCGTTCTTGAACCACCTGGTCTAGAACCTCCTCCTCTATTACTGCCTTGCTTGTCATTCATAATATTCTGTAATTTTTGCAAAGATACTATTTATATTTTTGCAAATGGCTACTTCCAAGTCATTAAGTCACAACTATTAAAGATTAATAATGAAGTAGTTATAGAATCACTTCTTCTAAATTCATTTTGATTGAATCCTATTCAGTCATTCATTACCAGTTTTTGACTAAAAAGCATTCTTTTTCATAAGGTTGATTATCACGAACTAAAATAAATAGTGCTTCTTGAATTTTAATTATAAAAAGATATATTTGATGAAATTTTATCATAAATTCTGATCACTCAAAAAATCATTTTAACTTTTTTCGCAAATCAAATCATGAAAAAACCACTTTTATTTTTTATTTTTTTATTGATTTTGTCGTGTAATTCGGAAGATGCACCAATAATAGAAACGAAAATCGAACAACAAGAAGAGGAAAAGATTCCTAGCAATGATTTAAATAGCTTTTTTCATAATGCTTTGATTTCGGACCGATTCAATAACATCGAAAGAAAAGACCCTATAAAAATCATTCAATTTGACGAACCAAACAATCGAATTAGAACTAATTATTCGTTTTTAAAAAATTTGCTAATTGAACCTAAGAATAAACAAAGTTGGTTCATCACCCAAAACAGCGAAGCATCAACAGTAGTCGAAATAAACAGCGTTGATGTTACTACTGGCTGGATAACATTAGGCAAAACATTTACAGGAAAATTAAATACAAATACTGGAGCTACTTTAGAATTCTTCAATCCCTTTGTTAATTATCAAATAATAAATGACAGTCGGTTATTCAATCCCTATCCAACTAGCGTATCCGAAGGTATTTTTAACTACATTCAACCAGGCGGTATCATTGCAAAAAAAGATGGAACCTATACACTGTTAACCCCAATTGTATTTGGAGCTCACGATAAAAGAAGCATTTATTACGCCACAAGTACCAACCTTGAAAACTGGGTCTTTCACAACACCAAAATTTTAAGTACTGATATGATTCCCTTTGCTAAACCAAATGGCAACGTATTTTCCACAGGAAATCCTTTAAAATTAGATGATGGTACATTACTTGTACTCTTGGGCGTACAACAGCCTAACAACAATTACACCTGTGCCTATATGATCATTGACGAAGACCTAAAAATTTTGCAACAACCAAAAGAGATTATGATCCCTGAATGGAACGGGTTAGATCAAAATAGTTTCCCTTTAAACATTACAAAATTCAACAATAAGTACCGAATCTTATTTCACAAACGAAATCCTGATTTTATAGACCGAGAAATTCATGAACTAATTGCTACGAATTTATTTGAGGCATTGGATGCTAACAAAAGTATCATCTCCACCAAAATGATCCATAAAGGAACAAACAGTACTGGATATTTAAGAGGAAAAGCGGATGATGCCTCCTATATCAATTTTAATTCCCAGCTGTTCCTTCTTATTGGTGCCGAAGAAACACCATCTAATTATTTAACCTCAAACAATCGTGAATACGGATTAATGAAATTAGATGAAAACACTAATTCATGGACTCACGATAAAAGAAGCCCGCTCATCATCAACCCCGTACAACTATACTACAAATACCCTATGTACAATTGGGCTTGGGATCATTTAGGGGGCTTTGTATCTCCCATTATCAGGAACAACACCCTATATGTTTTTATGGCTTTTGGTACTGATAATCCTGATTATTACATCTCTGGAATAAAAATTCCTTTAAATTAAGCTACTTTAATTCTTTTTATCAAGAGCTATTCCTGCCTTCCATTACAAGCTTTTGGCAACAAAAGCTTTTTTTCTAGGTCATAAAAGGAGCTTCCTCTAGTCGCTCTTTTATACCAAACATAAATATAAAATCATTAATCTCATTAAGTTAAGCGTCTTTTGAGTCATTTAGACGAAGGAGAAATCTCATGAAGAGAGAACTAATGCGATTCCTCATTCTTCGGAATAACAGTTCAGGATGAATTTACCCTTAACTTAATAACATTGTGTGATACGATAAAGGTTGGAATAGGCGCATCACTTAGTCCTCAAGATGATTAATTTAATAGATTTCAGATTTCTATTAGTGCATATAAAAATACTAATTTTATACGATTACACATCTGAAACCAAAATCCTTAATCAAAAATCTACAATCCTGCTTTATGATTTACCTTAATAACATTATTTTTCCCTCCTATGCACCGTAATCACCACAGTCTTAGAAGTAGGTGTATTACTAATTCTAGCCGTAGATAACAAAGGCACCAAAACATTTGTCTCTGGAAAATAAGTGGCGGTACACTGACGCGGAATGCTATACGGAATCACCAAAAATTGTTCTGCACGGCGTTCTTGCCCTTCAAAATGACTGACTAAATCGACTAAATCATGGTGCTTTAATCCTGCGTCATTCATGTCATCTTGATTCATAAAAACCACCCGTCTTTCGTTGAGAATTCCACGGTAACGGTCGTCTAATCCGTAGATGGTCGTATTGTATTGATCGTGAGTACGAATGGTCATCATCAGGTATTGGTCTTTTTTCAACATAATATCCGAGACTTGGTTGATGGTAAAATTCGCTTTACCAGTATAGGTAACGCTAAAGTCATTGTTACGAGCATTGTTCGGCAAATAGAAACCTCCTGAAATACGCACACGTTCGTTAAAATTTTCAAATCCCGGAATAGTCGCTTCTATGGCCTCCCGAATTAAATCGTAGTTACCCGCCATTGCGGTCCAATTGACTTTAGAATTTTGCAAAGTAGCATTAGCAATACCTGCAACAATTGCCGTTTCACTCTTTAAGTAGTCTGACAAAGGTTCCAGATGTCCCACAGATTTTGATACCACTCCCATAGAATTTTCTACCGATACAAACTGCTCTCCACTCAACTGTATGTCTTTTTCAGTTCGTCCTAAACAAGGCAAAATTAACGCTTCTTTGCCGGGAATCAAATGAGAACGGTTAATTTTAGTCGAAATATGCACAGTCAAATCACAGTTTCTTAACGCTTCGGCAGTCACCTCAGTATCTGGAGTGGCCGAGATGAAATTCCCACCCATTCCTAAGAAAAAACGTGCCTTTTTTTCATGCATGGCCTCAATAGCTTCGACCACATCATAACCATGTTTACGTGGCGATTGAAATTGAAAATGAGAATCTAGCGCATCCAAAAAAGCATTTGATGGTTTTTCATAAATCCCCATCGTTCTATCGCCTTGCACATTAGAATGTCCACGCACAGGACAAGTTCCTGCTCCTTGTTTACCAATACTCCCCATTAACAACAACAAATTCACCACTTCGCGAATGTTATCGACACCATTTTTATGTTGGGTTAATCCCATTGCCCAACAAACGATGATTTTTTTATTGGCAGCAATCATATCGGCGGCTTCTTCGATTTCGGCTAGTGTCAATCCGGTTTGATAAACCAAGTCAATTAAATCATATTGCTCTAAATCAGTAATAAATGCATCGTAACCCAATGTTTGTTTTTGAATAAATTCCCCATCAAAAACGCTTCCGGGATTCAACTTTTCTTTTTTATTCAATAATATTAAAATCGCCTTCAATAAAGCAACATCACCATTGATTCTGACTTGCAAAAACAAATCTGATAAATCATTTCCTTTACCCAACCATTTCAATGGATTTTGAGGATGAGTGAAATTTTTCAATCCCACTTCAGGCAACGGATTAACACTGATAATTTTCCCTCCATGTTCTTTGGTTTCGCCTAAAGCGGTTAACATTCTAGGATGATTTGTTCCTGGATTTTGCCCCATGACAATCACTAAATCAGCATGTTTGAAATCATCCAAAGTCACAGATCCTTTTCCAATCCCTAAAGTTTCTACCAATGCTGAACCACTGGATTCATGGCACATATTAGAACAATCTGGTAAATTATTCGTTCCATATTGACGTACAAATAATTGGTATAAATAAGCTGCTTCGTTACTTGTACGTCCTGAGGTATAAAAAATAGCCTCATCAGGTGAGTTTAATCCATTCAAAGTTTTTCCAATTCTTTGAAAAGCGTCATCCCATTCAATTGGTTCATAATGTGTGGCTCCTTCACGCAAAAACATGGGTTGTGTCACACGCCCTTTTTTACCCAATTCATAATCAGACAACAATCCTAATTCATTAATACTATGACTGGCAAAAAACAAAGGCGATACACGGTTCTTGGTAGCTTCTTCTGCAACGGCTTTCGCTCCGTTTTCGCAATATTCAGCTAAGAAAGAACGTTTTTCATCGGGGTCTGGCCATGCACAACCAGGACAGTCAAAACCATCTTTCTGATTTAATTTTGCTAATAAACCGATACTTCGCATAATTCCAACCTCGTTTTTCATATGTGTTAAGGCCGATTTAACAGCTTTGAACCCTACGGCAGAAAGTGGAATAGTAGTTTCTTTGATTCCAGTGAATTTTTCAGGTGGTTGTGCGATTGTTTTTTTAGTCATGATTATTTTTATTTTTCAAACCACTAAGGTTTTTTTACCGCAGATTCGCAGATTATTTAAACTACTATTTTGTTATTAGAGATGAATAAATTAGCGCTAATCCCGATTTAATCGGTTTAATTTAATTATTAACTTTAAAAAAAATATGCGAATTTTCGGTTACTACTCTTACTCATTCGTTTACTTAAATCTTTTTTAATTCCTTTTCAATACCACAAGGGTTAGCATAAATCGTCGCTTTGTTATCTCTCGAAAAACCTATTAAACAAACCCCAAATTCCTTTGCGTAATCAACCGCTAACGAAGAACATGCTGAGACCGCTACAATAGTACTAATCTTAGCAAAAAAAGCTTTGGTGATAATCTCATACGAAACCCTCCCACTTACTAGCATAAAAGCCGCCGATTTGAGCTGGTTTGATTGAATCAAATTTCCAATACATTTATCCACTGCATTATGACGACCAATATCCTCTTTCAGAGTCAGGAACTCATAGTTTTTATTAAAAATAATGGCTGCATGAGATCCTCCTGTTAAACTAAATACTTGTTGGTATTCACTCATTACAGCAAACATTTCAGGCAATTTATCCATATTGATTTGAGGTTGATTTCTCAATTTTGTTTTTGGAGTTTCAAAGTCTTCTAGTTGTTGCTTACCGCAAATACCACAAGAGGAAACAGATAGTAAGGATCGTTTGTTCATATAGCCATTACCTAATTGACTCTCAGGAATCGTTACTTCAATTTTGGTAAAAGCACTGGGTGTGTCTGAAACGACTTCCATTAAAGGATTTTCAGTCGATCGATAAATATCTTCGGCATGAAGTAAGCCACGTATCAACTCAAAATCATTTCCAGGAGTACGCATGACCACTGTAAACGAACTTTGGTTAATACTAATTTCTAAAGGCGCTTCGACTACCAAAAAATCATTAATCTTCTCAGTAGTATCCTTTTTCTTTTTAATTCCTTCATATAGCAGCGTCTGCATTTCATTCCTTTCCATAGAGTAAAAGTAAAAAAAAAGAAAACGAATGTATTTAACTATATGATTAAAACAATAATGGATTATATCAAATTGATTTGGATTAGGTTGAAAAGGTTAAACTTGCATCAACCAACGCTTGCCATTCCATAAAACCGAAGGATCAATCAAAACGATGCAAAAAACGCCGGACACGATCAAAAACTTAAGCAAATTGTGTAGTACTAAATAATTTCCTTTAGAATTGGACTTCCATAAATAACTCAGAAAGAAAATCAACATAATCATCGCCACATAGAAGTAAATATCCATATACCCCACATCATAGACATCGATAAGAATGTAGACTGGGAAAATGGTCAAAATAGTTAAGGCGGTTATTATTTTCTTGGACAACATTTCTCCATAACGAACTGGTATCGTTTGATATGCACTAACCAAATCCCCTTTGATATTCTCCAAATCCTTAATCATTTCTCGAATCAGAATTAAGAGGGACAAAAAAGCAGCATGGGCAAAAATAACAGCAAAATGAGATTTATTGTCGATAATTTCCTCAAATGTCAAACTGTAATAGTAATGTAAAGTGATGGCGAAAAAAGGGATTACTGCCATTAAAGTAGCTGTTAAATTTCCAATAACCGTATACTTTTTAATTTTATGGGAATAAATCCAAATCAAGAAAATATATGCCGAAAAAAACAAAAACACTTTAAAAGAAACAAACAATGCTAATAGTGCAACAACAAAATTTAATGTGAAATAAACTCTCAATTTCGTCGCTTGACTAACTAATCGGTCTAGCATCGATTTGTTAGGACGATTAATTAAATCCTTTTGACTATCATAAAAATTATTGATAATATAACCTGAAGCTATGGTTATGGAAGATGCAAATACTAATAAAAACAAATCTAAATCCAGTAATATAGATAAAGTTCCTTTATCAGGTGCCAAAATAAAAATAGCAGAAAGGTATTGAGCCAAAATAATTATCGGAATATTATACCCTCTGACAACAGAGAATAAACTCACGATTTTTTTTAATAATAGCTTTTGTTTTCTATCTAACATTTTAAAAAAGGAAAACGTTTATATTCAAAGAACACAAACGTTATTTTTGGAATTTATATTTTATATTTAAAATCTAAACTTTAAAATTGATAAACTACCTCGAGTTTATAATCTTTCAAACTGGATTTAGCACGTTCTAAATCTTCGGTGAAACCAAGGATATAACCGCCTCCACCAGAACCACACAATTTTAAATAATAATCATTAGTATCAATCCCGTGTTGCCACAGTGCGTGAAATTGTTCTGGAATCATCGGTTTAAAATGATTTAAAACAACCTTAGATAATTTCTTAGTATTAGTGAATAATGATTTCATATCGCCTCCCAAAAAATCTTCTACACAAGCATCAGTATATTTTACAAATTGGTTTTTTAGCATGGCTCTAAACCCTTTGTCTTTTAGATTTTCCATAAAAATATTGACCATAGGAGCGGTTTCGCCTACAATCCCAGAATCTAATAAAAACACAGCTCCTTTGCCATCAAAACTTTGATTTGGAATTCCAGTCGCTTCAATATTATCTTTCGAATTAATCAAAATCGGGATACTCAGATAACTATTCAATGGATCTAAACCAGAACTTTTCCCGTGGAAAAAACTTTCCATTTGAGAAAAT
Source organism: Flavobacterium sp. (assembly GCF_049590715.1). Taxonomy (GTDB): domain Bacteria; phylum Bacteroidota; class Bacteroidia; order Flavobacteriales; family Flavobacteriaceae; genus Flavobacterium. Next base: position 12,719 of record NZ_JBAWDL010000012.1, on the reverse strand, counting down.
ATATTTTTTAATTGCAATAATTTTTCTCGAGTTAAATTCTCTAAAACCGTGATCTTATCTTGCGCATATTTATCATAAATAGCCGCTACCAATGCGCCACTGCTTCCTACTCCATATCCTTGTGGAATACTCGAATCAAAATACATTCCCGTGGCAACATCACTATTTAACGCTTCTAAATTAAAAACAACTAAACCTGGCTGTTCAACATGTAGTTTTTCAAGGTAACTCGCAAATCGTTTCAAACTTTCGTTAGAAGCGATAGCTTCATCAGAAGGATTTTCATTTCGTTTCAACGCTCCGTTATAAAAATTATACGGAATCGAAAGCCCTTTAGAGTCACGAATAATTCCGTATTCTCCAAAGAGTAATATTTTTGAGTAAAATAAAGGTCCTTTCATATTTTGATTGAGAATTATTTTATTTTGTTAATCTTATTTGGGTCTTGTCTGGTGTCAAAAAGAGATAAAATCCTAATTTGCTTTAAATTGTATTTGTAATAAATCGTTGTTTGTTTTGACACAACACATCTGTACTAGTTTTTGTTTATTTGAGATTTCGGAAAAATTTCTGGTTCATTTTGAATTATAGAAATTGACTTATCTAATTTTGAAATGAATTTATCTCTAATGTTCAAAGACCATTTAAGTTCCAAATATTCCAATAAATCAATTAACCTTTTTTCAGCATTTTTTGAAAAGACAACTTCTCTTTTCATTATCTGTATTTTTTCATCAAATCTTCGTACAGAACAAACTCACCTCGATCTATTTGTCTATCTCCTTCTTCAATTTCAAATTTTTGTGCCTCCGTCAATTCGTCCCAAAAATCTTTGTTTTCTCTCTTAAAAATGGATTTGATAGATGCAATAATTGACTCGTCATTGGTTTCAGACAACAATTTTATCAATTCTTTTTTTTCTAATTCAATATTCATAATCTTATCCTTAAAGCATAAAGATACAAAAATTACAGTTGCACCGCACCTATTCCAATTTGGTCGCAAATGTACTGACCATTTTGACAATACCCAACTAATTCGTCCTGAATAAATTGCAATACTTTTTCTTTAACATTTTCGGGATATAACACATGTACATTCGCACCCGCGTCTAGTGTAAAACAAACGGGGATTTGAGTCTCAGAACGGAATTTCCAAATGGAATTAATTATATGTAACGTATTAGGCTTCATCAAAATGAAATAAGGCATCGAAGTCATCATCATCGCATGCAAAGTCAAGGCTTCATTCTCTACTATTTTAATAAACTCGTCTAGATTTCCGTTTTCAAAAATAGTTCTTAGCTTGTCTAAATTTTCATGTGCTTGTGCAAAACGTTGTTCTGCAAAAGGATGATTGTGCATCAAATCATGTCCTAACGTGCTTGACACTTGCTTTTCGCCTTTGTCAACTAATAATATCGTATCTTGAAAATCTTTGAAATTATCGTGAATCGCATGCGGATATTCTACTCCGTATAAATCCGTACTACCTATAATATTAGCTTGATCCCCCCAAACAACTACTTCCCCTTTTACACTTCGGCAAGCACTTCCTGAACCCAATCGTGCCAAAAAGGAGGCTTTTTGATAAAAATAGTCCTCGGTCATTTCAGGACGTAATGCTTTTTCCAAACTCATTAAATTCATTGCCAATGCCGCCATTCCTGAAGCTGACGAAGCAATACCTGAACTGTGCGGAAAAGTGTTTTGCGTATCAATCGTAAAATGATAGTCTTTCAAAAAAGGCATATATACTTCAATTCGTTCTAAGAACTTTTGAATTTTGGGCTTAAAATCTTCTTTTGGTTTTCCTTCGAATAATAAATCAAAAGAGAAAGTATCTTGTTTTTGAATTTTCGAAAAAGCCACTTTAGTACTCGTTTTACAACTATTCAAAGTAAAACTCACCGATGGATTGGCTGGAATTTGATTTTCTTTTTTTCCCCAATATTTCACCAATGCAATATTGCTTGGAGCAGTCCACTGAAACTGTCCACTTTCTATGGTATTGGAATAAAATGAAGGTATAAAATCACTGATTGAAAACATCTAAATATCTTTTTGGGCAAAGATACTTTTTTTAGGGAAATCGCAGCGTAACTAGGTACGTTAAAAACAACTGTAGATTTACTTATTTTTTTTAGTTAATTAGTATGAATATGTCACATGAAGCCTTTCTAAATATAGTACGATGAAGTCTTCGACAAGCTCAGACTGACAGTAATCCTTTGTATTACGAGTTTGTGAATCGATTATGTTTGTCTCACAGAGCTTGTCGAAGTCTTTTTTTATTTCAAGTATTTGTCTTGGAAAGTTTTTGAGTACATTTGGCTTTTCAAATTATCAAATTAATGAATAAGATTACCAAAATTCTTTGTATCGTAGTTACTTGTCTTGCTATTGGCTATTTCGCAGGAATGGTTACCCGTTCTAGTATCGAAACTTGGTATCCTACTTTAATTAAACCTAGTTTTAATCCGCCCAATTGGATTTTTGCACCTGTATGGAGTATGTTGTATATTATGATGGGAGTTGCTGCGGGATTGGTTTGGGATCGTATGGATTTTGAAAAAGAAAAAACAACAAAAGCTTTAACTATTTTTGCTATCCAACTTGCTTTAAATGCCTTATGGTCTTATTTATTCTTTGGATTAATGAATCCTATGTTAGCAGGGATTGAGATAGTTCTCCTTTGGCTTTTCGTTTACGAAACCTATATTCAGTTTGCTAAAATCAACAAAATTGCTGGGTATTTATTCCTTCCTTATCTGGCTTGGGTCAGTTTTGCAATGGTTTTGAATGTTAGTATTTGGTGGCTAAACAAATGATAATCTGTTTTTAGAGATCAGTCAATACGTTTTATTTTTTTACTAAAAATTCATTCTGGAGCATGTAGTTTTTTGAATTCCTTATTTTTTTTATAGAGATAATCCATAAAAATAAGGGCGTTTGAATTTTCGGACAACACCGTTTTTGATTCGGGATCAAAATCACAAAAATCAAGAAACGAACCGACTTCTTCTTTTTTTAATTTTAATGTCTCCGTATAGAATTTTTGATCAAAATTATACACGGCTGCTTTCTTAAAATCAATTTCAACATCTCCTTGCTTTTTTCCTCTGAATAAACCGCCAAAAAGCAGTTTTCCTACTTTTACAAAATCAAGGGGTTTATCAATGGATCCATCGTTAACTCCGGGGTTTTTTATTTTATTTTCATTTCGATATAAGGTTGCTTCATCCCTCTTAGTCTCTTCCCATTTTTTATCAAATTTCCAATCTACATTAATTTTATGAATGATCACCTCCTTCAGTTCTTCGGCTTTTTTATCAATGAGGACAATCATATTATTTTCTTGGATGTCTTCTAAACTCAGTTGGATTCCTTTTAAATGGAAATCTTTACTATAAAAAAGAATGCTATCGTTTACACTAACTGCTAAAATAAACTCCCCTTTATTATTTGTTTTAGTACTTGTAAAAGCCGTTTTATTAATAACATCTACATTTTCTAAGACGAAATTTTGAAACATTACTTTACCTCTAAGTAATTTATGTGTTTGAGAATAACCGAAAGAATGAACGCATGCAATAAGAATAACAAGTAGTTTTATTTTCATGATTATTAGCAAGTTAGAATGTAGGTAAAAATACCCAATTACTACATGCCATAAGACATTGAAAATGTAATTTTTTGTTAATTAACAAGTCGATATTTTCCTTTAAATAGCATTTGCCAATATAAAGCCACTAGTCCATGCATTTTGAAAGTTAAACCCTCCTGTAATGGCATCAATATTGACAATTTCACCCGCAAAATAAAGGTTTTTATGTAGCTTGCTTTCCATGGATTTGAAATTGATTTCTTTTAAATCTATTCCTCCAGCCGTCACAAACTCTTCTTTAAAGGTACTTTTACCATTGACTTGGAAAGTTCCTTTGGTCAATTGACTTGCCAAAGTTTGTAACTGAACTTTAGATAAATCCGCCCATTTAGTTTCGGATTGAATTCCAGCTGCTAGAACTAAGCTTTCCCACAAACGATTGGTGATATCAAATGGTGATTTTTTAGAAACCATTTTCTTAGCCTGCTCTTGTTTTAGTTTTTTCAGTTGTTGTTCAGCATCCTCCGTATCGACATCATTTAACCAGTTGACATAGATCACAAACTGGTAATTTTTATCGTGTAGAATTCGGGCACCCCAAGCAGATAATTTCAAAATAGCAGGACCACTCATCCCCCAATGTGTGATTAACAAAGGCCCAGTTGAAGTAAGTTTGGTATCTTTAACCGTCACTGTTGCTTGAGTTGCTACTCCCGGTAATTCTTTGATTCGGATGTCTTTGATGTTAAAAGTAAACAATGACGGCACCGGATTAACAATGGCGTGTCCGTAAGTTTGTAGCATTTCCCAGATTTTAGGATTGCTTCCTGTGGCCAAAATCAATTTTTCGGCATTATAATTTGCATTTTGAGTATCTACTTTCCAAAAATTCCCTACCGAAGTTTCGGCATGATATATAGACTGCACACTTTGTCCTGTAAGAATTGTAATCCCTAATTTTTGAGTTGCTTTCATGAAACAATCAATAATCGTTTGTGAAGAATCTGAAACAGGAAACATACGTCCGTCATTCTCAATTTTTAGTTCGACGCCATGTTTTTCAAACCATTCGATCGTATCCCCTGAACAAAACTGATGAAATGGTCCACGCAATTCTTTTTCTCCACGAGGGTAAAATTTCACTAATTCATTGGGTTCAAAACAAGCATGCGTGACATTGCAACGTCCACCACCAGAAACGCGAACTTTAGACAAGACTTCTTTGCCTCGCTCTAGAATAACTATTTTAGTTTTTGGATTTTTTTCGGCAATATTAATCGCAGTAAAAAAACCTGCTGCACCACCACCAACAATAATTATATCGAAATTTTGATTCATTTTTTTTTGTGAAATTTAAACGCGAAGAGTACAAAGGTAAGGGTAAAATATTTTAAAAGAAGACAAACACGCATTACAACAATTACCGCAAATTAAAAATTAATTTCATAAATTCCCCTCTGCCTTCGCAGATTCATGAAATTTAAAAAGTTCTTCAATCGAGAAATAGGTGTAATCACGCATGTCAATATATCAAGAAATTCTATCGGGGTAATCACTTATAATTCCGTCAACCCCGTAGTATTTCATTGTAGTAATATCTTCAATTTCATTAACTGTCCATGGAAAAATTTGGAATCCATCCGCTTTCAATTGTTTTGAGTTTTCAGGAGTTAATAAAGTATAATCAGGGTTGATGGCGGTGGCTTTTATTTTTTTGGCGAAAGCCAAAGCAGCTTGCACAGTTGATTCGGTCAAAACTGCTATTGCAATTTGAGGATTCAAAATAGCAACTTCCTCCAGTAAACTCCAATCAAAACTAGAAATAATAAAATCTTTGTAGCTCCACTGTTGTTTTTCGATATATTTCCCAATCAATTCCACCACTGGTTTTGCGGTTCCTTTGCCTTTGAGTTCAATATTTACAAATACTTTTTTGTTGACTAAATCCAACACTTCTATCAATGATGGAATCTGTTGGTTTTTATCCGTATGAAACTTCTTTAATTCGGTTACAGCCAAATCATTTACGGCTCCTTTTCCATTTGTTGTTCTATCAACCGTTTCATCATGTATGACTATAATTTCCCCATCAAAAGACAAGTGGACATCGAGTTCGATTCCGTCAACTCCCAAATCCATTGCTTTTTGAAAACTTATTAGCGTATTTTCAGGTTCGTACCCTCTTGCGCCTCTATGACCTATTTTTAGCATACGGTTATTTTTTTAATTCCAAAATTAAGAAATCCTTGCCTTCAACAGTTACGTCTTCTTTCAGGTCTAAAACAATGTCATAAAATGGATTTTTACCACTTGTAAATTGCTCTAAATTTTCTTTGAATCGAGTCGTTGAAAAAGTTCTTGATTCTAAATTATTGTTCAGAACCACCATCACGGCTTCTATTTCATTATATCTAAAATAAACATATACATTATCTTCAGGAATGTAATGCGTGGTTTTTCCGTAATGAATGACCGCTTTGGCTTTACGCCAATTGAATATTTTAGCCGTAAAATCAAAAAATTCTTTTTGTCCAGGTGTACGTCTTTCGGGGTCAAAAGCATTTATTTGATCTTCCTTCCAGCCACCAGGAAAATCTTGACGAATATCTGCATCTCCTAAATACTGATCACCACCCATTCCTATCTCGGACCCATAATACAATTGTGGAATCCCTCGAACGGTGGCTAGAATCACCATGGCCATTTTGTATTTTCGAATATCAAAATTATAACAATAATTCAATCGTTTGGAATCATGATTTTCAGCAAAAACCAATAAATTATGTGCATTGGGATATAAAAAGTCATAGGTGAAATTGTCATAAATCCGGGTCATTCCTCTATCCCAACTTCCATCATCTTCGTTGAAAACTATTTGTAAAAAATCACAAAGTGCAAAATCCATTACGGAAGGTAAATAAGAATTAAAGTTATGAATATCTCCCGTTTTACTGTCTTTTTGCCAATAGGCTAAAATGCCATGATTGCGTTGGGTGATTTCACCAAGAATATTAAAATTAGGATATTCAGTCATGATGGCTTGTGTCCATTTTACCATTTGTAAAGGCTCTGCATAATTGAAGGTATCCACTCGTAAACCATTCAAATCAACATATTCTATCCACCAAATTGCATTTTGAATCAAGTATCTTAAAACAAGCGGATTAGCAATATTTAAGTCAGGCATTGTGGGTGCAAACCAACCTTCAACGCATTGTTGACGATCAATTTTGGCAGCATTAACATCAATAATTGTCGTGCGTTTATGATTTGTTTGCCAATAATTGTCAAAAATATTGAACCAGTCTTTAGTAGGAAAATCTTTAAACATCCAATGTGAAATTCCCCAATGATTGGTTACATAATCATGAATTAACTTCATTCCTCGTTTGTGCAAATCGGTTGATAAACGCACATAATCTTCGTTAGTTCCAAAACGAGGATCTATTTTATACACATCGGATTGCGCATAAGTATGATAGGAATATTCTAATTCATTGTCTTCACAAAGAGGTGTACTCCAAATGGCTGTTACTCCTAACGATTCTATATAATCTAAATGCTGAATAATTCCGTTGATGTCTCCACCGTGTCTGCCCCCTGGAAATTCTCGATTGTATTTTTCAACCAAATGTTCATCATTCGTATTGACTCCATTACCATTAGCAAAACGATCTGGCATCAACAAATAAATCATATCTGAAGAATCAAATCCTTTGCGATCAGCTGAGTTTTCTCGACGTTGCTTAATACTGTATTTTTGGGTGAAAATGGTTTTATTATTTTTTTCAAACAAAAAAGCAATCTCCATTGCATGTTCCCATTTTACAGTAATAGTCACAAAAAGATAGTTTGGATTCTCCGTTTTTGTTACTTTTGAAATAATCCCACTAATAGAAGTGGTCACATAAAACTGTGCAATATTATCCCCGTAAAACAGAATTTCTAGTTCTTTATTCTTCATACCAGCGTACCAAAACGGTGGTTCGATTCTTTGAATGGGTGATTGCGATGTTGGATTCATTTATTGTCTGCTTGTGATGACAAAATCAAAAATACAATTTTTAAAAAGAGGAAATACCACTAGTTCTCATTTTGTATTCGAATTTTTCATCCGAACTAAATAAACAGAAACTATTTTATCTTTAGTCGTTTTAAGTATCTTTGAAAACAATCCAATTTTTATAAAATCGAAAATAAAACCATGAACTGGGAGCAACTTTTATCACTAAAACGTCAAGGAGACAAAGGCAAACGATTACGTATTGAACAAGATGATACTCGATTAGGGTTTGAGGTTGATTACGACCGAATCATTTTCTCAGCCGCTTTTAGAAGCTTGCAGGATAAAACACAAGTAATTCCGCTTTCTAAGACTGATTTTGTGCATACACGATTGACACATAGTCTCGAAGTTTCAGTAGTGGGACGTTCTTTGGGACGATTAGTGGGTAAAAAAATTATTGCAAAGCATCCTTATCTTAAAGAAACCCATGGGTTTCATATGAATGATTTTGGAGCTATCGTAGCAGCAGCTTCCTTGGCACATGATATTGGGAATCCTCCTTTTGGTCATTCAGGTGAAAAAGCGATTGGGGAATATTTTTCTATTGGCAAGGGGCAACATTTTAAAGACCAATTAAATATAAAACAATGGCAAGATTTAATTGATTTTGAAGGAAATGCCAATGGATTCTCCGTAATGACTGCCAGCCGTCCTGGGATAGAGGGTGGGCTTCGAATTTCCTACGCCACTTTGGGCGCATTCATGAAATACCCAAAAGAGAGTTTGCCTAAAAAACCAACCAAAAACATCGCCGATAAAAAATATGGTTTCTTCCAAACAGACAAAGCGTTCTTTGAAGACGTGGCTAAAGACTTGGGGCTTATCCCAAACAAATCAGGCAATGACGTAGGGTTTGAAAGACATCCTTTGGCATACTTAGTCGAAGCGGCAGATGATATTTGCTACACCATTATCGATTTTGAAGATGGTATCAATCTTGGTTTAGTTTCAGAGGATTTTGCCTTAGAATACCTTATCAAACTGGTTAAAGACAGCATTGACACTTCAAAATATAAAAGTTTAGAAACGAAAGAAGACCGCATTAGTTATCTACGAGCACTCGCCATTGGAAGTTTAATCAATGATGCTGTCAAAGTTTTTATTGAAAATGAAGACGCTATTTTGGCTGGAAAATTTCCTTTTGCCATCATGGACAAAAGCAAGTACAAAGCCCAAATGGACGACATCATAAAAATTAGTGTGGACAAAATTTATCAAAGCAGGGAAGTGATTGAAAAAGAAATTGTGGGTTACCAAATTATCCAAACCTTGTTAGATAAATTCATCACCGCTTTCAACAATCATTTTGACGGAAAAGCGTCTAATTACGATCAATTATTATTGAAATTACTACCTGAAAAACACCATCTTGACAAAAACAATTTGTACGAGCGCTTGTTGCACATTTGCCATTATATTTCACTTTTAACAGATGGAAATGCACTGGAATTATTCAATACGATTAATGGTAAAAAAGGTATTTAAAACAAATATGATTCTTGATTTCAGATGTGTAGAACCTATAAAAACAAGCGTGTGTTTTTCAAGTAGTAACACAAAATCTGAAATCAAGAATCATTAATCTCCTTTCAAAATCAAAAAGTATATGTCAATCCTACGCCTAAAACTTGTTTTAATTGCATTTTAGGTCCTACCGTAACTTGCTTTCCCGCAATTTCTTCTTTGGCTTTGATATCATCATCATAAACCAAATGGATTCCGATATTCGTTTTCACGTATTGATTCACTACCAAATCTAAAACCAAATCATAATCAATATCGACATTCCCATAAGTATTGATATAATCGGAGTACAAACTCACACGGTTTTCCAAAACAATGTTCTTGGCAATCTTTTGTTTGTAATAAGCGGTAATCAACGTACCTAATTCTGATTTGATTTTTTCACTATGATGAATTAAATTTCCATTAGCATCATAGGTTGCTTTGGGTACACCAAAGGCACCTAGATCAGCCAACCGCTGATTCCCAACATAAGTAACTTTTGAAGTAAAAGGAGAGAAGTAAAAAAGTCTGTCTTTTTTCTCTGAAGCATATTCAGCTCCAACCCCTATGAATGAATACACTGGTGCAAACAATCCCGAAACTGAAATGTCTTTATTAGGATAGGAATATCCATCAGTAAATTGTGTGTTTAAGTTGAATTTAGCACTGTAGTACCAGTTTGATTTTTCGTTTTCACGATATCCAAAAGTAGAACTAAATTGAAAAGCATCTTCCGTTTTTCGAAGCTCAATTCCGTCTTGTTTATTTAATCCATAACGCATAATGAGTTCGTTTGCCCATCTTACATTTTCATTTGTATAATTCCTATTGAACTGTGTTTTCAGTAATCCTGAGATAGAACTTGTTCCCCCAGCATTCCAGTTTACAAACAAAATTTCGGAAATAAAAAACCCAATATTATTTTTCTTTTCCCAGTGAGAAATAGAATCAATAGGTTGAGGAATGGGTTGTAAAGTAGTGATTATTTTTTGTGAAAAAACATTTACTGTAAGTAGTAAGAATAGTATAACTATAGCTTGTAATTGTCTCATTATTAATCAATTGTTTGTGTCTTTTATTTGTTATTGCAATGCCTTTGAAAACTGAAGCGTTAAATTTGTAACGTCAATTTTACACAATTGTTGCAATTCTTCCACCGTACCTTGCTCTATGAATACATCTGGAATCCCTAGTGTTTTGATTGGAACAGTATAGCTATGTTGTGTTGCAAAAGCTGAAATCGTTCCGCCAAACCCCCCAATTATTGTGCCATCTTCAATAGTGATGATCTTTTTGAAGGTTTTAAATACAAAATGTAGGCATTTTTCGTCAAAAGGCTTTATAAATGCAAAATCATAATGTGCTATTGTAGTAGGATTGTCTAAGTTTTCTAGAGCCAAAGAAACGTTCTTTCCAATGGGTCCATTTGACAAAACAGCGGTCTCCGTTCCTTCTTTCAAGCAATTTGCTTTTCCAATTTCAATTTTAGTATAATGACCAAAGTAATCCGATTTCCAGTTTGCCGTTACGCCTCTACCTCTGGGGTACCGTATTGCAATAGGGTGGTTTAAACCTAATTGTGCGGTATATAAAATATTCTGTAATGCTATTTCATTTAAAGGCGAATAGACGATCAAATTAGGAATACATTGCAAATAAGCTAAGTCAAAAACTCCATGATGAGTAGCACCATCTTCGCCTACTAATCCGGCTCGATCCAAACAAAAAATGACAGGCAAATCCTGTAAAGCTACATCATGGATCAACTGATCATAAGCCCTTTGCATAAAAGTCGAATAAATATTACAATAAACAATCATCCCTTGAGTAGCCATTCCTGCAGCTAAGGTTACTGCATGTTGCTCTGCAATTCCCACATCAAAAGCACGTTCGGGCAAAGCATCCATCATGAATTTTAACGAACTACCCGAAGGCATCGCCGGAGTTATCCCAATAATTTTTTTATTTTTTTGTGCCAAATCCAAAAGTGTCAACCCAAAAACGTCTTGGTATTTTGGCGGTAAATTTTCTTCAGATTTCAAAAGGATTTCCCCTGACTGCGCGTCAAATTTTCCTGGGGCATGGTATTTTACTTGATTTTCTTCGGCTTGCTTTAGTCCTTTTCCTTTGGTTGTAATGATATGAAGGAACTTAGGTCCTTTTATTTTTTGTAATCGTTTTAACTCGTTGAGAACGGCAAAAATATCGTTTCCATCAATAGGTCCTGAATAATCAAAATTCAAGGATTTAATCATGTTGTTCTGACGGTGATTTTTTCCTGTTTTTACTGCAGTCAAATATTGCTTCAAAGCTCCTACGCTCGGATCAATCCCAATGGCATTGTCATTTAGTATTACCAATAAATTAGCATCTGTAACTCCGGCATGATTCAATCCTTCAAATGCCATTCCTGAAGCGATAGAGGCGTCGCCAATCACTGCAATATGTTGTTTATCGACTTCACCTTTCAAATTTGAAGCGATTGCCATTCCCAAAGCAGCAGAAATAGAAGTAGAGGAATGACCTACGCCAAAGGCATCATACACACTTTCACTCCTTTTGGGGAATCCTGAAATCCCACCTAATTGGCGATTGGTATGAAATATATCTTTTCGTCCTGTCAAAATCTTGTGACCATACGCCTGATGACCAACATCCCAAATCAATAAATCTTCGGGTGTATTGAATACATAATGCAAAGCCACCGTTAACTCAACCACTCCTAAACTGGCGCCCAGATGTCCTTCTTTGACTGCTACAATCCCAATGATAAAATCACGTAGTTCTTGCGCTAATTGCGGGAGTTGTGCTTCGTCGAGGAGGCGTAAATCTTTGGGAGAATGAATATGTTGGAGCAAGTTGGTTTTCATTATAAATTCAAAAAAACAAATTTACGGTTTTAAATTTAATTAGATTCGATATGATTTTTCGCTTTTTGAGATTGTTAAAAAATTTCGACTTGGTCAAGTAGGTTTAATTCTTTTAGATTGATAGCTTCATTTGGCCTGATCCTAAATTTATTTTCTTTGCAAAAAAAATAGTACCATCCTATTCTACAAAAGCCTTTTCAATTTTAATATTTCTAAACAAATACGAAATCCGTATTTTTACGCCATGATAAACCCATTCACCGACGAATACTTCATGAAAAAGCCTTGCAAGAAGCCGAAATGGCTTTTGAAAAAGGCGAAATCCCCGTAGGTGCTCTAGTGGTTGTTAATGACCGAATTATAGCCCGATCCCACAATCTAACTGAATTTTTCAACGATGTTACTGCTCATGCCGAAATGCAAGCCATCACTGCAGCAGCAAACTTCTTTGGCGGTAAATACCTTAAAGACTGCATACTTTATATGACTTTAGAACCTTGTCAAATGTACGCTGGTGCTTTGTACTGGAGTCAGGTTTCTAAAATTGTTTTTGGGGCTAGTGATACGCATCGTGGGTTTGAAAAAATGGGCGGACAATTACATCCTAAAACAACAGTAGTTCGTGGCGTTCTTGCAGATGAAGCTACTGACTTAATGAAACGTTTTTTTGC
>NZ_JBAWDL010000011.1:0-7836 GCF_049590715.1 Flavobacterium sp. | reverse complement strand
TTGCTGAATATGTGACAATTCATCTGGCCAGGAACGCCCTTGAATTACATCTTTCAGTTTATCATACGTACCTACTTTGTCATACAAATAATCCATCTTTCCCATCTTTATGTAATTATAATATTGGTCTGGATTATACACCTCCGCCATCAAGAAAGCACCTGGATTTTTCATCTTAATCGATGAATTCAAATAACTCCAAAACTCAAACGGAACCAACTCCGCCATATCATATCTAAAACCATCCACCCCTTTCTTTGTCCAGTACAATGCAATGTCTCTAAACTTTTTCCAAGAATCAGGGATTTCCTTGTCTTTCCAAAAATCAAAATGCACTTTGTAGGATTCCGTATCATACCCCCAAGGCAAAAACGGAAAATCATAACCGCCATCAGGACGCACCCCGTAATTTATTTTTACCGTTTCGTACCAGTCATTGCGGTCGGGCTTAGCCAAACGAGAGCCATTTCCTGTCCATTTAGCTGGAATTTCAACAAACGGTTCGTGTTGCGAAGCATCGTATTCCCCACCTAGAGGCGGTACAATCTCAGGAACTTCAAACTGCGAATTCGGGATGTAATAAAAATTATTGTCCTTACTATATTCTACTGAGGTATCATCATTAGTCCCAAAGTCTTTCACCCCTCTCGGATTTGTTTTTCCCTCGTATTTACGGGCAATATGGTTAGGGACAATATCAATAATCACCTTCATACCCGCAGCATGCGTTCTAGCAATCAAATCCTCAAATTCCTGCAAACGATTCTCAGGTTTCACAGCCAAGTCTGGATTTACATTATAGTAATCCTTAACCGCATATGGCGAACCTGCTCGTCCTTTTACCACCGTAGGATGGTCATTAGAAATCCCTATAGCCGTATAATCATTGATCAATGCATGATGCGGCACACCCGTGAACCAAATATGTGTAACCCCTAGTTTTTTTATTGCTGTCAATGCCTTAGGCGTAAAATCCTTGAACTTCCCCACTCCATTTTCTTCAATCGTGCCCCAAGGTTTGTTAGTTGTTTTCGTATTCCCAAAAAGTCGTGTAAATACATGATATACTACTTTTTTAGTTTCTGCTGTAGTCTCTTTTCCTTTTTTCATTTTACGATTCTTAGTTAAATGGTATTTCAATTTTTTAAATATAGTTTATTTTGAAAACTATCCCAATTAAGAACGAATGATTTAACCGCTAATTCGCAAATTTTTATTTTCAACTGTTTAACATCCAAAAAATGAATTCAAAACGGACTCGAAGATGGAATTTATCCTTACAGACACAATCTTACCGAAAAAATGCTAAACGAAAACTTCGAAAAATCATTCTGAAAAATAGAAAAAGAAATTAAACCAATGGAACCAAAAAAACCTTGGTGGAAATTCTAAATAAAAAAAGCTAGCTTACAACAGCTAAAGTTTCGTTGTTGCAAAGTACCAATAAGGAAAATCGTGTTGAACGTAACCGCTCAACCTCCATCCTTATGGGGTTTTCGTTAAATGTGTTAGAATAATTTCAAAAGGCTATTGCGTTTTTTTTTGGAAAAGAACAATCCTACTATAACTAGCCTTTTTAGTATCTTTGTTTCTAATCGAACAGAAGTGTTCTACAGACTGATACCTTTTAAGTTTAGAATTTACTGTAAAGAAAATTTAGATTTCTCCCTCTTTTCGATTCAAAAGAAAACGCTAAGCTTAAATGTAAATACAGTAATGGTCAAGAAAATAAACAAAAGAATTTAATAGAAAAATAAAAAAGTATGTCTATAACGAGTGAACAAGAGTTAATGGGAATGAGAAAAGTAAGTGATTCTGTTGCTTACACTTTAAAGGAAATGAAAAATTTTGCTCAAGTTGGTAGGACAACTAAGGAAATTGATGATTTTGGAGGAAATATTTTAAAAGATTTGGGAGCTCATTCAGCACCTTTTGTAACTTATAAATTCCCTGGTTTTACCTGTATCAGTGTAAATAATGAATTTTGTCACGGAATTCCATCCAACAAAAGAATACTTCGTGAAGGCGATTTAATAAATATTGATGTATCAGCAGAGCTTGATGGTTTTTGGTCAGACAATGGAAATTCATTTGTAATTGGGGAAGATATTCATCAACATCAAAAATTAGTAGATGCTTCCAAAGAAATATTACAAAAAACAATAGACAACATTAAAGGTGGTGTAAAAATTGCAGATATCGGATTTCTAATGGAAAACGAAGCAAAAAAAAGAGGGTACAAAGTCATCAAGAATCTTGGTGGACACGGTATTGGACGAAGTTTACACGAAGATCCTGATGAATTATTAAACTATAGAAACCGATACGACCAAAGAAGATTTAAAAAAAACTCAGTTGTTGCCATTGAAACTTTTATTTCAACAACTTCATCACAAGCAGTAGAACTTAATGACGGCTGGACAATGGTAGGTAATAAAGGTGGTTTTATGGCACAACACGAACATACTATTGTTATTACTGATGGAAAGCCAATTATACTAACAGAAATGAACGGAGTTTGGAATTAATTAAAAACCTTAACCACTAACATACTACCCCTAGCATTCGATTTATAACAACTTCCTTTTTAATTTATAGTAAAAATATAGCGTTTGCAATCCAATTAAGAATCCACAAGTCTCTATTATGACCTAGAAGTTGAACAAAATTTGGAACTTCAATTAAAAATTCGGGAAAATGACAAAAATAACGATACATTCAGATTGCGGAAATTCCCCAAAAAAAGAATTTCTAAAAGAACTAAATATTGCTTTTGCAACAGGGAATTCTGATTTTATAACAGCGAATGTAACCGACAAAATTGTTTGGAATATTCTTGGTGACAAAAAAATCGAAGGAAAAGAAATGTTTACGAAGGAATTGAAAAAGATGGAAATAGAAAAAATAACGGAACTAATACTTGACCGAATTTTAACTCACGGAAAAGATGGTGCTGTTAGTGGCATTATGAAAATGCAGAATGGAAAAGAATATGCCTTTTCAGACTTCTACGAATTTAGCGGAGCAAAAGGAACAATAGTAAAATCAATAACATCATATATAATCAAACTATAGATTCAACATGACTAAAATTGACCCGATAATAGCAGTTAAGGATGTAAACGAAAGTTCTCAATGGTATCAAACCGTTTTTGGTTGCAAAAGGACTCACGGTGGAGATGAGTTTGCAGTATTAGAAGATGAAAACAATGAAACACTAATTTGTCTTCATAAATGGGGAGAACACAACCATCCAACAATGACAAATCCAAATATTGCTATAGGTAATGGATTAATTCTATATTTCAAAACAGACAGTTTGGAAACTATTCGAGAGAATATTAAGAAAATTGACTATCCTATTGCAGAAGAAATACACCTAAACCAAAATTCAACAAAAAAGGAATTTTCAGTACGAGATCCAGATGGATATTATATAACAATCACTGAATACCATCAATACAAGGGCTAAACAAAACAGTTCCTCCCTCTGGCATACGTTTTTAAAGAGTGTCTTTTTAATTTACAAAACCCTAGCCCTCTTTTTGGCTATAAAAACAACCTCTACCTAATTCATCAAGAATACCATGAAGACACATTCATTAAGAAAAGAAAATACAGATACAATCACTAGAGAATTACAATGGCTAAGTATTGTTATTGATACGCGATTTAAACTTTATTTTAATAATCCCACTGATTGTGTTTCTATTTTTGATGTAACACCCCCTGATATTTCAACTGAAACTTCATGCTATGCGTTGTCTATCAAACAATATAATTTAAACTTCTTTGAGCGTGTGATTCTTGCCCTTGCTTTAGCACCGCATTTTTGGCCTCACTTACTTGATGTTTTCTTTGTTAAGAATAATGTTTTCGATAGGGGTTTTAGTGAATTTGGTGGTATTGAAGGAAAACAACACAAGGGCTTTTTACCTACTGGAGAAACAGCCGCATTTATTTTGGCCGCCGATAACCTAGAAGATTGTTTTACTGTTCTTGACCTTTTTAGTAAAGATTCGTTTTTCAACAAGAACAATATCTTAAAACTAATTGATTCTCAGCCACAGGAACCCTATCTAAGCGGCATATTAAGTATAACAGAAAACTACTTAAACTATCTTATAGCGGGCTTACCCAATACACCAGAATATTCAATTAATTTTCAAGCAACACAAATTACAACTCCTTTGGAGTGGGGTGACTTGGTAGCTGACAATCCAACACTTGAACAGATCGGCAAAATAAAGGATTTGATCGAAACTAGAGCATTAGTATCAAATGAATTAGAGGCAATAAAAAAGAAACAATCTGGTTTATGCACCCTGTTTTACGGTCTTTCAGGTACTGGAAAAACCCTCACAGCAGCCTTAATAGGTAAATCAACAGGAAGAGCTGTTTTGCGTGTCGACCTGTCGCAGGTGGTATCAAAAAACATGGAAGAAACTGAAAAAAACTTAGCAAACATTTTTGACCAAGCTGAAAACAAAGACTGGATTTTATTTTTTGATAACGCTGATGCCCTTTTTGAAATTAATAATCCCACAACGGACTCAAACGAAAAATATAGCTTTCAACAAAGATCTTATGTCTTACAACGAATTGAATGTTATCCTGGTACAGTCATAATTGCCTCAAATACAAATTTGAAGATTGATGAAACCTTTACTAACAGGTTTGAGTCTATAATTCATTTTACAATACCCTCACCTGAACAACGTCTTAGATTATGGAAAAATTCATTTTCTGATCCTATATTCCTTGCAGATACCATTAAACTGGAAGAAATAGCCGAAAAATATGAACTTACTGGTGGTGCTATTTTAAATATCACCCGATACTGTATCCGTAAGGCGCAAGAAGAAGGACTTTATTTGTTATTAGAAGATCATTTATTAGAAGGCATTCGCCAAGAAATGACTAAGGATGAAAAAATATATAGCTAAAATCCATTTAATCTCTACTGCATTACAGCAATAAATCAAAGCGCAAAACCTATTATACTTTTCAAAAAGATAGTACCTTTGGGTCTTTGCAATTTAGACCCTCAAAAAATGACTTTTACTAAAACTACGGAGCAATCCTCAAAATACGAGCATTTAGAAAAAATGTCTGTCCATGAACTTTTGACAAACATCAACCAAGAAGACCAAACAGTACCTCTGGCAGTCGAAAAAGTAGTACCTAACATTGAAGCTTTGGTTACAGAAATCGTTGCTAAAATGAAAAAAGGCGGCCGATTGTTTTACATTGGTGCAGGAACTTCAGGACGTTTAGGTGTGGTCGATGCTTCGGAATGTCCTCCTACTTTTGGAGTGCCATTTGATATGGTTGTTGGGATTATTGCTGGTGGCGATACTGCCATTCGTAGAGCCGTAGAAAATGCCGAAGACAATGCTACCCAAGCTTGGATTGACTTACAAGAATTCAACATTAATACAAATGATGTCGTGATTGGAATTGCAGCTTCGGGAACGACGCCTTATGTGATTGGTGGTTTACAAACTTGTAATGAAAACGGGATTATCACAGGAAGTATTTGTTGTAATGCAGGTAGTCCTATTTCGCAAACGGCACAATTTCCTATTGATGTGGTGGTGGGACCTGAATTTGTTACAGGAAGCTCCAGAATGAAAGCAGGAACGGCACAGAAATTAGTTTTAAACATGATTTCGACAGCAACAATGATTCAGCTTGGAAAAGTAAAAGGAAACAAAATGGTCGATATGCAATTAAGCAATAGCAAATTAGTCGATCGTGGTGTCAAAATGATTATGGGCGAAATTCCTGTAAGCTATGACGAAGCAGCTACATTATTGAGTAAATACGGTAGCGTACGTAAAGCCGTTGACAACTGGAAATAAATTGTAAAAACAAGCGATAAAATTTAGGTTTTAAGATGGGAACAAATAAAGAGGTATTAGGCAGAGGAATAAAATATTTATCAGGGGCTTTACCCCTATTGTTTATTGGTCCATCAATCATTTATAATGCTTTTATGAATCAACAAAACGGTTGGCATTATTTGGTTTTGGCAGTTGGAGTTACAATTTGCATTTCGGCTGTAGTATTGATGTTCAAAGGGTTGCAATTTATCATGAAAGCCTTATTTAACGACTAATGGAAGAATTAATTCACATACAAAAGACTTTTGACAAGGTCGCTTTTATTAATAAAAGAGTCCACAATAGAGAATTTGAAGATTGCGTGTTTAAAAACTGTGATTTTTCGAATAGTGATTTCTCCAACAATACTTTTATGGATTGCGAATTTATTGATTGCAATCTCTCGATGACCAAATTGATTGGAACAGGTTTGAAAACGGTTTGTTTTACGAATTGTAAACTAATGGGAATCGAATTTCATGCTTGCAATGATTTTTTGTTCCAAGTAAGTTTCATAGATTCTGTTTTGGATTATGCTTCTTTTACGAATAAAAAAATGCCCAAAACTAAGTTTACCAACTGCTCTCTAAAAGAAGTAGCATTTATGAATACGGATTTATCTGCTTCTGTTTTTGAGAATTGCAACTTGGCAGGCGCTATTTTTAACGAAACCCAGTTGAAAGAAGTAAATTTTACTACTGCCTACAATTATAGCATTGATCCCGAATTTAACCCGATGAAAAAAGCGCGATTTGCGACGCAAGGAATTCCAGGTTTGTTGAGTAAGTATGATATTAAGATTGTTTAATTTTTATTTACAATACAGAGAACAGATCTTCATATAGCCTTAGCGCATTTTTTAACACATAGGATTATAGGCTTTTATTTTTTGGATAGGTCGCTTTGCTTAGGATAGTCAATCATAGCTTTGTGGTTATTTTTTTTTTTTTTGAACACAGAATTTAGAAATTATATCAATCTGATAAATCTACATGCTAATTGTGCATACAGGTATACGCAGATTTGCTAAAATAACTTTGTGAGCTTAGTGAAAACTTTGTGACCTTTTTGTTTTTAAAAACTTTGCGCCGTTTGCGGTTTGAATTAATAATCCAAAATTAACATTGATTTTTAGCAATTAGCATCCTTTTTTGTTAGCTTTGATTTCATCAAAATTTCATGCGGTTGAAAATCAACAAAATAATCACTAAAATTAAAGCTCCTTTTTATCAAGGACTAGGAATAAAGGCTATTATCAATGCCATTATTGTTAGTTTGTTGCTTACCATTTTTCCTGTTTTTGGAGTTGTTACCCTTTTATTGACTGTTGTTGCGCTTCGTTTTAAACTGAATTTACCTTTGATGATTATCATTAGTTATATTGCTACTCCACTGCAATACCTTTTGTTTATTCCTTTTATTCATCTTGGTGAAACCATTTTCAATATTCAGCATTCATTAATTAGTTTTAACGAAATTCAAAGAGGTTTCAATATTTCGTTTTGGGAAACCATTAGCGGTTTATTCTTCAAACTTTTTTATGGTGTTAGTGCATGGACATTAGTCGCACTTCCTATTAGTTTATTTTCTATTCTCCTGAATAACAAATTGATTCCTGAACGTAATAGGAATATTTAATTCTATTTTTTTTACCAATAAAAACTTCTCGTTACCATTTAATAATACTGAATTTAGTAAATTCGTTTGCATCTCAATTTTGGTAAAATGGAAATCAACGCAACTTATCTCGAAAGTATCAAAAAACAGTTTTTGTACTATAAAATCATTGGTGAAAATGCGATGGAACAAGTAGAACCGCAACAATTACTTTTTCAAACAAATGAAAATACGAATAGCATTGCCACAATTGTCAAACACATCTCAGGCAATATGCTCTCGCGTTGGACTGATTTTATGACTACAGATGGAGAAAAAGAATGGCGTCATCGTG
>NZ_JBAWDL010000010.1:0-14351 GCF_049590715.1 Flavobacterium sp. | reverse complement strand
CACCCTTGTGAATCAGTAGTTTGAAAATCACCAAAAGTGGGTATTGTAAGAATTGTCATTAACCTATACTTTTAGCAGAATAACCCATAAGCTAAAGGTGAATGAAGTCAATACCATTAATTATATTTATAATAGTAGTAAGTCATTCTATTACTTTTAGTCAAAGTATTTTTAAAAACGAAATAACGGATACTAATTCAAGTCTAACAAATCCATATACAAATGGTCAAATCATTGACCCAAATATTAGTGTATCTGGCGTAGGAAGAGGGCCGGGATTAAATGGGAATACAGGTATTAATAGATACAATGCAAGAGATTGGAGTACGAGCACATTGGATGTAAATGACTATTTTGAATTCATCATAACACCCAAACCAGGTTTTGCTATTGATTTCATAAACCTTACTTATAAAGCGCAAATATCATTGATCGCTGGGCCTATTTATTTTACTTTTAGATCAAGTGTAGATGCTTTTACTGCTGATATTGCGACACCAATAATCCTAAATGCTGGTTTCGAAACTTCACCTCCTTCTATTAGCCTATCAAGTTTAGCCTTTCAAAACATTAATTCAGCTATCCATTTTAGATTATATGCTTGGGGAGGGAGTCTTACAACAGGAACCTTAAGCATTAACGAATTTGCGTTTAATGGAGTCGTAAAATGTAATTTACCTATTCCAATAATTGCAAATATTACGCATCCCAATTGTACAAACCCCAATGCCACTATTGAATTACTTAACTTACCCATTAATGAAACTTGGGATTTGTATCAAAATGATGTTTTAATTCAATCAGGAGGAAGTGGTGGTACGACAACAATTACAGGACTTCATTCAGGTGATTACCATTATAAAGTAGGTAATCCATATTGTAAATCAGAATCTTCAATAATTGTAAATATCATTGAAAACAGCACAACATGGAATGGAACGGCATGGTCCAACGGTGATACTAGTAGCGACAAAATTATCATTTTTGATGGTAATTACGAGTCGACAATTTCTATTGAAGCTTGTAGTTGTAAAATAAAATCGGGTACTGTCCGTTTTCTACCCAATCACAACTTAAAATTAACAAATGAAATAAATGTAATTGGAGGTTCAATAACTTTTGAAAATAATGCTAGCTTGATTCAACTTAATGACAATGCGATAAATGCTGGCAACATTAATTATCAAAGACAGACTACCCCAATTAGCAATTTAGATTACACTTATTGGTCATCACCTGTTACAGAATTCACAATAGGAGCTGTTTCTCCATATACACTTTCGGGAAAATGGTATTCTTTCAACACTTCATCAAACAATTGGAAACAAGAAACTAGTGCCTCAATCATGATTACAGGAAAGGGGTATAGTATCAGAGGACCAGAAAGCAATAAATTCCCCAACTATCCTAGTACTTATTTGGCTAACTTTATTGGAGTACCAAATAATGGAACCGTAAAGATCCCAATCCATGAGGTAGAAATTTCAAATCTGATTGGCAATCCCTATCCTTGTGCTATAAATGCTGATCGTTTCATAACCGAAAATAGTAGCGTTATTGATGGCACCCTTTATTTTTGGACACACAATACGGCTATTCAAAAAGCAACAAATATTACGAATGGAACCGCAGGAACAGGAACATATGCCTACACTTCGGATGATTATGCCTCTTATAATTTAACGGGAGGTGTTGCAGCTGTACAAACCCCAATGATTTCTGGGGGACTAAATACTAATATCCCAACAGGGGAAATTGCGGCGTGTCAAGGTTTTTTTGTAACATCCAACAAAACAGGAACAGTGTCATTTAAGAATAGTATGAAATTAGATTCAGGTGGTATAGTAATAAATAATTCTCAGTTTTATAAACCTAGCAAGTTTTCTAAAACAACAACAAAGAACCTTCTAGAAAAAAATAGGGTTTGGCTGAATCTTACTAATGACAAGGGCATTTTTAAACAGATATTAGTTGGGTATATTACTGGAGCAACAAATGGATGGGATTCTAATTATGATGGTCAAAACTTTAATAAAAATCAATTTGTTAATTTTTATAGCATCAATAACAACATTAATTTAAGTATACAAGGAAGAAGACTTCCATTTGTTGAAACAGATGAAGTTCCTTTGGGATATAGCACTACAATAATCAGTGATTTTTTAATTAGTATCGACACAATTGATGGGGTGTTAAAAAACCAAAAGATTTATCTTGAAGATAAAGATTTAGACATAATTCATGACTTGAGTTTAAAGCCATATGCATTTAGTTCAAATAAAGGAATTTTCGATCACCGATTTGTATTACTCTTCAGTAATAAAAAAGAGCAAAAGTTGAAAATCACAACACAATCTATGAATAAAAAGGATGATTTATTCGTATTCCTTGAAAATAAAAATATAACGGTGAATGCAGTAGATAAATTAATTGATAAGATTATCATCCACAGCTTTTTAGGAAAAAAAATATATCAAAAAGAAAATGTAAATAGGAAAGCTTATGTTATTAGTGACATAAAATTAAGTCAAGGGATTTTATTAGTTACTACAATTCTAAAAGATCAAACAATGACAACTCGAAAAATAATATACTAGTAATTTATTGTCTTAAAAAAAGTATTAAATAAGTTAAAATCTTAATTGATTTAATAAAAAACTAACAACACTTTTTTCTATTTTCTAAATAAAAAATCATCTTATTTTGTAGTATTTTATCATCATCAAAATGTTAAATAGTGTTTTTTATCGAGTATATTAGCTTTTAATTGAGTTATTGCATAAATTAAGTAAAGAATTAATTCACCAATATACTAAGTGAATAGTCTAATGTTTTATCTACAACCATATAGATTATGAATAAAAACTACTTATCCTTCAAATTATTAAAAACCATAAAACCTAAATATATAGGGTTTATTCTTCTTGCTTTTGCAAATATTGCCCATGCGCAAACTACATTGTCTAGTTCAGGAACTTTTGAAGTACCTGCTGGAATCACTTCACTATCGGTTGAAACTTGGGGTGCTGGTGGGGGCGCAGGAGGCTCTAGTAGTCTTCTAGCTGCTGGTGGCGGTGGTGGCGGTGGTGCTTATAAAAAACAAAACATTACAATAACTCCCAATAAAAACAATGTATTTATTCCTTACACCGTTGGTAATGGAGGAGCAGGAGGGACAACCGCTAATATAGATGGTGCTGACGGAGGTACAACCACATTTCAAACTGTTTCAGCTAATGGTGGAAAAGGAGGAAAAGGGGGTACAAGTTTAATTTCCTATGGAAATGGTGGATTAGGAGGAAATGGTGGCGATTATTCAGGAGGAAATGGTGCGAATGCTTATCTCGTACAGTCAGGCTTTCCTATAACATTAATCAAAATAAATTCTGGTGGCGGTGGCGGTGGAAGTGCAGGAAGTAGTTCTAATGGAAATTCTACACTAACTAAAAACGGAGCAACAGCGGTGTCTAATGGCGGAAGTGGAGCAGATGGAGGCTCTTTATCAATTCTTGTCCCAATACTATCCACTGGAGAAGACGGTCAATCAGCAAGTACCACTGGTGGTGGTGGTGGTGGTGGTGTGGGTGTTATCGTTGTTCCAGCCCGTTCTAGATATGGAGGTAACGGAGGAAATGGTAAAATAAATCTGACATATAACTGCCCTACCTACAGTATTACTGATATTAGTGCCACTACGGCCTGTGTAGCGCTAGGAACTGCTACAATAAATTTACAATCCACTGCTGCTGGACTACCAATAGGAACATACACCGTGACTTATCATACAAATGAACTCCCTCTCACCAATTATGATGTAACTATGATTGTCGAAAACGCAGGAAGTGGCAGTATAACAATTCCTAACTTAACAACTGTAGGAACAAGTACAATATCAATAACTAAATTGAAATCTGGAGGTGGAGTAGGAGAATGTAGTACAAACATTAGTAGTGTATCTGTAGATGTTATCGTAAAATCGTTCCCCGATATACCAGGAAGTATTAGTGGTTATACAAATCAATGCAGTGGTAATACTTTACAAAACTACAGTGTTACTCCAGTTGCCAATGCAACTAGTTATAATTGGACTGTAGATACAGCGTCAGGGTGGGTTATAACAGCAGGACAAGGAACT
Source organism: Flavobacterium sp. (assembly GCF_049590715.1). Lineage (GTDB taxonomy): Bacteria > Bacteroidota > Bacteroidia > Flavobacteriales > Flavobacteriaceae > Flavobacterium. The sequence goes on along the minus strand of NZ_JBAWDL010000010.1, from coordinate 10,216 downwards.
AGCAATATATCTGTTACGGTAGGAACAAGTAATGCTAACATAGGAGTAGTGGCTGCTAATGAATGTGGAAACTCAAGTATAAGAAATTTAATGATTGATTTAAGCGTGCCTGCTCTAATTGCTTCAGCTACTTTGCAACCTAATTGTACTAATAACATGGGTACCATTGTAGTAAGTTCCCCTTCTGCAACAGGAAATATTGGCTATAGTATCGATGGAATAGATTATAGTAATACTACAGGCATTTTTACATTAGTTCCTATTGGGGATTATAATATTACTGCGAAATATCCTTCGGGCTGTATTACGTCTGCTACCCTTATAACAATAGCTTCAACAGTAGTTACTAGAACATGGAATGGCTCATGGGATGGTGTTGGAGGTTTAACAATGAACCAAAAAATCATCTTTGATTCTAATTATAATTTTGCAGAAGCTATGGATGAAGATACAGATATTGAAGTATGTTCATGTGTCATCAATTCGGGAGTACATGTCACTATTAAAAATGGTCACCAAATGAAAATACAAAATGAATTGATCGTTGACGAAGGCGGATCGCTTACTTTTGAAAACAATGCCAGTTTGGTTCAAATAAATGATGATGCAATCAATAGTGGAAAAATAACGTATACTAGAACAACAACTGCTATATTAAACACAGACTATGTTTATTGGTCAGCACCAGTAAGTGGATTTACTTTAGGAGAAATACAATCAGGAACTATATATTCTTCATTCAATGCTGTAACAAACAAATGGGTAGCAAAATCCTCAAGTTCAATTATGTTAGAGGGAATTGGGTACATCGTAAGAGGATCAGGTAAAGGACTTGATCCTGGATCTGCTTTTACGAAAACTGTTGCATTCAAAGGACAGCCTAACAATGGGGTAATCAGTACTCCTATTATAGGAGGTGACGCTTCAAATCTTATTGGAAACCCATATCCTTCAGCCATAGATGCCAATACTTTTTTAATTGAAAATGCTGATGTTTTAACAGGAACACTCTATTTTTGGACTCATAATACAGCAATACAATTGGCCGACAATATTCTAAATGGAACAGCTGGATCTGGAAAATTTGCCTATACATCTGATGACTATGCTACTTATAATTTAACAGGAGGTGTTGGTACAGGCCCTGCAATTGCGGCTGGACAAGGCTTTATGGCAACTGGAAAAGCATCTGGAAACGCCATATTCAAAAATAGTATGCGATTAGACTATCAACATGCACCATTAGATAATAGCCAGTTTTTAAAACCTAAAATAACTTCAAAACCAAATAAAATTACAAATAAGAGTCGTATTTGGCTAAACTTAACCAATGCTCAAGGTGCATTTAAACAAATGTTAGTTGGTTATATTACAGGAGCAACCAATGAATACGACGAAGCCTATGATGGTGAAAATTTCAATGAGAATAAATACATCAATTTTTACAGCATAAACAACAATACCCAATTAACAATACAAGGAAGAGCCTTACCCTTTAATGAAAAAGATGAAGTTCCTTTAGGATATAGCTCCTCAACCGTAGGTCAATTTTCAATTAGTATAGATAGTACTGATGGAGTACTAACGAATCAACAAATATATCTTAAGGATAAAGAGTTAAGCACTATTCATAATTTAAAAACGAGTCCGTATGTTTTTTCTACAGATAAAGGAACTTTTGATAATCGTTTTGCATTAGTTTATCAAACCAAGGAAGAAATAATGCTGAATGTTTTTTCTCCATCAAAAGAAGAGAACCTAGTGATATCTGTTAAAGACAAAAATATAACCTTAAACTCTGCTGAAAAAACAATTGCAAAAGTCATTTTACATACCATTTCTGGAAAGAAAATCTATCAAAAGGAACAGATAAATACTAAAGAATATGTTATTAGTAATGTGAATACAAGTTCGAAAATATTATTAATAACAACCGAATTTGATGACAAAACCAAAACAAACCAAAAAGTGATATATTAAGAAATAAAAAAACCCATTCGGGATACGAATGGGTTTTTTATTATTTTCCTTTTTGAGAGGCTTCTAAATTTCTTTCGATTTCATGACCTGGTCTGGACCATTTTGGTTTTTCACCTAATGGAGCAAACTGAGAATCAGCGGCCTCTACTGTTTGTGGTTGTGATACTTTAACAAAAGGCTTTTGTGGATTCAATCCCAACATTTCAAACATTTTCATGTCTTCGTCAACATCTGGATTTGGAGTGGTCAGTAATTTATCACCTGCAAAAATAGAATTGGCACCAGCAAAGAAACACATAGCTTGTCCTTCTCTACTCATATTCATTCTACCTGCTGATAAACGAACTTGAGTTTCTGGCATAATAATACGTGTAGTAGCAACCATACGAATCATCTCCCAGATTTCAACTGGTTTCTCTTCTTCCATTGGCGTTCCTTCAACAGCAACCAATGCATTAATAGGTACTGATTCTGGTTGTGGATTTAATGTAGAAAGAGCAACAAGCATTCCTGCTCTATCTTCAATACTTTCACCCATACCAATAATTCCACCGCTACAAACAGTTACATTGGTCTTACGAACATTTTCTATCGTTTGAATACGGTCTTCAAAACCACGAGTAGAAATTACTTCTTTGTAATATTCTTCGGATGTGTCCAAGTTATGATTGTAAGCATATAAACCCGCTTCAGCCAAACGATGTGCTTGATTTTCGGTAATCATACCTAAGGTACAACAAACCTCCATATCTAATTTATTGATCGTCCGTACCATCTCTAACACTTGATCAAACTCTGGACCGTCTTTTACATTTCTCCATGCAGCTCCCATACATACACGTGAAGATCCTCCAGATTTAGCACGTAAAGCTTGAGCTTTTACTTGGCTAACTGTCATTAAGTCGTTACCCTCAATATCCGTATGATAACGTGCTGCTTGAGGACAATATCCACAATCTTCAGGACAACCACCTGTCTTTATAGACAACAATGTCGAAACTTGTACAACATTAGGATCATGATGTTCTCTATGAATTGAGGCTGCTTCGTAAAGCAAATCCATCATAGGTTTATTATATATAGCAATAATTTCGTCTTTTGTCCAATTGTGTTTTGTAATACTCATCGATGCAATTTTTTAATGCCTCAAAAGTAGTCAAATTGTTCTAATGAAGCAATCTAAAACATCGAAAAGGAAAACCCGATAAATAGCAAGAAAAATCCAGCTAATCTGTTGTGAGATCATTGTTCTAAAACCACATTAATAACATCGTAACAATAACAGACGAAGCAATCCCTTCAAAAAACAGACATATAAAATAGAATTCAATAGAAAGATTCTCGTCAAATATAACAAGGTTTTAGATAAAGACTGAACATAAGTATGTCCTCCTTTAAAATAACAATAAATCAGCAAAACCCAAAACATTCATTAGAAAAAAATGTCAATTCCTTCAAAAACAAGAATACCGTTTGTAATTTCTTTTTATACTTTCATTAGTTCTACATTTTTATTAATTTGATCAAAGAATAAAAAAAATGTTCTAATAAAAATTTCATTTTAAGAAGCCTTAAATCAGTCTTTAATTATGTTACAAATTTTGATGTTTATCTGAAACATAACGGCTGTCCCAACGCAACATTAAAATAAAAGTGACCATTACTGCAGAAACAAATCCTTCAAAAAGTAAAGAAATAGAATAGGTCATTATAGAAGGATTTCCTCCAAATAATAATGTTTTAGAAAGTGTTTGTACATAAGCATCTCCTCCTTGCATATAACTATAGGCTATAAGTCCTATTATGCTTAAAAAAACACCAATAAGTGAAGTGAAAAGTGCTGAAACTGTATTTTCAGAAAGAACCAATTTTCCCTCAGCAAAATTAGATTTCAACGTTCGGTCTGCGCCAAAGAACACAAATAAAATATTGAAAAAACGTAAATAATACAAATTAGCTAAGCCTGAAAATTCCATCAATAAAAAAAAGAGTCCAATTCCGATAAAAATCAGAAAACCATTAAAAAATTCTTTTGATATTTTCATCTATTTAAATTTAAAAGTTAAGCATTACTTCTCTGATAAACAGAGAAATACCTATCAAATTTAAGAAAAAAAGAACAAATAGAACTAGAATTATGATTTCTTTATAGCAACTTTTAAAAAGTAGTAGGCAACACCACAACTGTGGAATCAGCCACTAGTGAATCTTTTACTTTTAACTTTAAAAAGCTTCTTGCTCTGCCTGAAATAGAAAAAGGAACGGATTGTCCTATAGTGTCTTCGGCTGTCAAAAGCCCTCTCCTGAGCATTAATTTCTGAAAAAAACGTTCTTGGTTTACCGCATATCCTTTCAATTTTCCTTCATCATCAAACTGATACATGAACTTGCTTGGACTTGGAATGATTCGGGCTAAATACAAACATTCATTTAATGTTAAGTCACTAGGTTTTTTTTGGAAATAAAAGGCAGATGCTTCACCAATACCATAAACATTTGGTCCCCATTCGATAATATTAAAGTAGACTTCAAGCATACGCGTTTTAGTTGCGATACGATTGTTCTCGAGTAAATAAACCAATAGAATTTCTTCTAATTTTCGAGATAGTGTTTTTTCACGAGTAAGGAAAACATTTTTGATCAATTGCATGCTTATTGTACTAGCCCCTCTTGAAAATTTCTTGGTTCGAATGTTTTTTAGAATCGATTGTTTGAAGGCCTCATTAATAAAACCACGATGATTAAAAAAAGAGGGATCCTCAGAGGTCAAAACACTTTTCTGTAAAAAAGGCGAAATTTGATCTAAAGTAACATAATTAGGATTTGCAATACCTACCAAAATAGGACGTTGAAGTACGTCCTTAATAATAGCACGATAAGTAAATTCACTATTAAGCTTATTCAAATTAGCCTCACCGTATTTTGTTATTCTTAAATTTTCTTTCTTCAAATTGCTATCAAAGACTAGCTGGTTCGGTTTGTTTTTATTGAATTTAAAATTCAATTGGTATTCAAAATTCCCCATCGCTTCCATCCCTTGAAAATGAGTAAATAATCCATCGGGTAAAGAAGTAATAAAATCCTGAGCTTTCATTTTTGGAATAGCCACTTTTAACTTATATATCGTATCTTCTTCTGTCTCGTAAGCTATATAAGGATGAAGTTTAATTTTGTTTAATTGAATAGTCGAACTACTATCAACAGATATAAAATCAGAACCTAAAAGAAATCTGTAGTCAAAACGAGCATTCTTGATGACAACATCTTGGCGTGCTATTTTAGGATGATTTATTTTTAAATTAGTGATGGAAGCAAATCCATCCAAGTAAAATTCACCACTACTTTTCTCAATGCTGTCTACATTGAGACGAATAGAATCAAAGCTAGAAATCAAGTTATGACGCTCATCAAAATAAGGTAGTTTTATAGCTCCAGAATCAATATTAAAAAAGCGGATGTCAGCTTTTTTATGTCGAGGATCAGCCATCCCTTTAATTTTCCATCGTTGAGAAAAAGTATTCGTCTGAACATCAATGGCTGTTTCAAGTTGTTTATTAACAAGTACAAGTTTTTTAATATCAATACTAGCTTTTTTTCCATTATCATCGAGTTTGAAAACAAGATTTTCAACATTCATGTCCGTAGGAATCAAATTCAGTACCTTCGTAATGATTCGATATGCAAAGGATGCATAATTTCGTTTGTCGTTGTCATTAGTTCCAGTATTGTCTTTTTTGATAAAAGCGGTAAAATTTTTTACTTTCCCTTTTTGAGTTAGCTGTACATATCCTTTATTTATCATCAAAGTTCCTAATTGTACTTCACCTAAAAACAATCGCCAAAAATTAACACTTGTTTTAATTTTTTGAATATTAAACAGCGTATCTGCATTTTTAGGAGCAAGAACAATTCCTGATAATTCGACTCCCGACATCCCCTCAAAACTGGCTTTTCTTACAGTAAAATTACAATTGTATTCCGTTGCTGCTTTTACTGTTGCCTTTGAAAGTAATTGCTCTAAAAGAATGTTTCTAAAAAAATAAAAACAGATAAAAAGCAACAGGATCAGCATTGCAATTATTTTAGAACAAAGAATTATTTTTTGTTTTCGGGTTCTCATAAATAAGGAATAATTAAGCTATCCAAATAACATACTAGCAACATCTTCAATTTTTGCTACGAGTTGAATTTTGATTCCAGAATTTTTTAAGGTTATTTTATTGTATTTCGAAACGAAAATAGTCGAAAAACCTAATTTTTCAGCTTCTTGAATACGTTGGTCAACTCGGTTTACAGGACGGATTTCCCCTGATAAACCTACTTCCCCTGCAAAACAAAAATCTTTATTTACAGGAATATCTTCATTCGAGGATAAAATGGCAGCAACTACAGCCAAGTCGATGGCAGGATCATCAACGGAAATTCCTCCAGTGACATTTAGGAAAACATCTTTGGCGCCAAGCCTAAAACCAGCTCTCTTTTCCAAAACTGCAAGTATCATATTCAATCTTTTTGCATTGTAGCCTGTAGTGCTTCGCTGTGGTGTGCCATAAACGGCCGTGCTTACAAGGGATTGTATCTCAATCATTAAGGGGCGCATTCCTTCGAGTGTGGTGGCAATGGCTGTTCCTGATAATTCTTCGTCTTTATGCGAAATTAATATTTCGGATGGATTGGAAACTTCACGCAATCCACTACCAAGCATTTCATAAATTCCGATTTCAGCAGTAGAACCAAAACGATTTTTTAAGGAACGTAAAATACGGTACACATGATTTCTATCCCCTTCAAATTGAAGCACGGTATCCACCATGTGTTCCAAAATTTTTGGACCTGCAATGTTTCCGTCTTTAGTGATATGACCAATTAGAATCACTGGAATATTCGATTCTTTGGCAAACTTAATTAACTCGGCAGTAGTTTCTCTAATTTGGGAAATACTTCCAGCCGTTGACTCAATATAATCCGTATGAAGGGTTTGAATGGAGTCAATAATGACGATTTCAGGTTCAATCGCTTCAATTTGTTTGAAAATGTTTTGCGTTTTCGTTTCTGTAAGAATATAGCAATTGTCACTTGAATCGGTAATGCGTTCTGCACGCATTTTGATTTGTTTTTGGCTTTCTTCCCCCGAAACATATAACGTTTTGTAAGGTAACTTTAATGAAATTTGCAACAGTAACGTACTTTTTCCAATACCTGGTTCTCCACCCAAAAGTGTCAAAGAACCAGGAACTAATCCTCCACCTAATACACGATTCAATTCTGAATCAGTGGTGTTCATTCGAACCTCTTGTGTTGAATCAATTTCTTTTATTTTTAAGGGTTTTGAAACTCTGTTAGGAGATACACTTTCCGACTTCCAAGCAACTTTTTCTTGTTTTTGAATAATCTCTTCGGCTATAGTGTTCCATTCTTTACAGGAATTACATTGACCTTGCCATTTTGCAAATTGTGCACCGCAGTTTTGACAAAAAAAAGTGGTTTTTATTTTAGACATTATTTTTTGGAGATTAAACTTTTCATTTCATCATATTTATCAAACATCATATTCTTTGTCAAATTACCTATTGCTTCTTTTTGTGAAGCTTGTTGGTATTTTAAAGCAGCTTTTTTAGGATTATCCATTTTTTCATACATCAAACCTAATTCATAATAAGACAGCATAGACTTAGGATAATTTGCACTTGCAATTTCTGAAAGCTTATCTAATTCTTCATAGTTTTTATTCTTTAAAATCGCAGCTTCAATGGCCTTAAAATCATTAAGGCGAACAGGTATTTTTAAGGCTAATTTATCTGAAATTATGCTGTATTTATTTATTAAATAATCCGTGTGTTTATTAGGAAGTACTACGATTTTTTCTGAAAACTCAGTAAGCGAAATAGGTTTGTAAGATTCGAATATATGATAAAGAGCTTTTGGTATTGCTTGCAATACAAAAGAATAATGAGTCGTATTCTCAAATACATCATATTTATAAAAAACGGATTCATTTGAAATTAACTTAATGTTATCATCTAATGTTTTTGTAACTTCTTTTATTTTATTTGTATCTCCATCAGCAATCGATTGATAATAAAATATGGGTTTTTTCAGTTCTGATAATCTAGTAGGGATTCTTTTTTCCATCTCAGGAGCTAAATCAGGACTAAGAGAGATATAAGCATTAAAAAGCGGATTGTCTTTATAAAGAAAAAAGTTTAAAAAACCAGCTGTTGTATCATATCCTGCAATCATCCTAAAAGGAATCGTACGGTATTTTTTTTCAATACTTGGTAATAAATCGGCACTAATAAAATCAAAAAACGCTGTTGCTTGCTTTGATGGTAGTCCATCAGTTGAGTCATAACCGCAATCAGTTATTCTTTCATTATTTTTATTTTGATTAATCCCAATGACGATAACCTCTGGGAAATCATCCCAGTAACTCCCATAATTAAGTGCTCCAGTAAAAGCATCAAATAAAAATTCTCCATCTAAAACAAGGAGTACGGGATATTTTTTGGTTGGATTTCTCTCGTAGGAAGCGGGTAAAGCGATAGTAATTTCTCTTGTTATCCCTAAACTATTAGATGCGAAATTTTCTGTAATTTTTTGTGAAAATACCGTAAATGGAATTATTAAAAATAAAATAATTTTTTTCATATTTTACTACTTTTTAAGCGATGAATAAATGGCTGTAATTGAGTAGCAATATAGTACTTATTTTATAAATTATAAAAATGCAGTTTTAAGCGAATAAAATTATTTCGCTAATAAACTAGCTTAGAATCTATTGAAAAACACAAAAAAGAGATGTAATCTGTTACTTTTTTATAATAAATTAGTCATCTAGGTTAACGAATTATCTTTTTCATTGGGAAAAATAATCCATGGCTTGAAGGTCTTTGCTTCTTCAAATTCTAAAGTAGCATAAGATATGATAATGATAATATCATCTTTTTGAACCTTTCTGGCTGCTGGACCATTCAACGTTATTTCGCCTGAATTTCTTTCACCTTTAATAGCGTAAGTTTCAAAACGTTCTCCGTTATTAATATTTACAATAGCTACTTTTTCTCCTTCAATAATATTTGAAGCTTCTAGTAGCGTTTCATCGATAGTAATACTGCCTATATAATTCAAATCGGCACCAGTTACTTTTACACGATGAATTTTCGATTTTAGTACTTGAATTTGCATGGTACAAAAGTAAATTATTTTAGTGAAATGGTATCAATCAATCGGATATTATTAACAAATACAGCTATAAATGCGCGATATTTTTTATTTACTGATTTTTCGATACATGGTAATAAAGTATCTTCTTCAGCGATTTGAAAATACTCTAATTCGAATGTTGGATGGTTTTTAAAAACATCATTCACCCATAGCGTTACTTCTTCAGCGCTTTTAGTTTGAAAAAGAGTTGAGGTATTGTTCAGGGTTTTGTATATGATTGAAGCAGTATTACGTTGCTCGGGAGTTAGGCGTTCATTTCTAGAACTCATTGCTAGACCATTTTTTTCGCGATAAATAGGGCAACCAATAATATTAACAGGGAGATGATTTTTTTGAGTCATTTTCTTAACTATTTGTAATTGTTGAAAATCTTTTTCACCAAAATAAGCATTGGTTGGTGTTACGATTTCGAACAAGCGTTTTACAATAGTTCCTACCCCATCAAAATGCCCCGGCCTGAATTTGCCCTCCATTTGATTCTCCAAACCATCAAAATTAAATGAGTCTGAGTTTACATTTCCTTCGTAAATATCATCAACAGAAGGTGCGTAAATAATAATATCTAGATTTAAATCGGCTATTTTTTTAGTGTCAGCTTCTAGTGTTCTAGGGTATTTTGATAAATCTTCTGGATTATTGAACTGTGTTGGATTAACAAAAATACTAACAACTGTTTTTTGATTGTCATTTAATGATTGTTGCATCAAAGAAAGATGACCTTGATGCAAGGCACCCATAGTGGGAACAAAGCCAATGGTGGTATTTCTATTTTCAATAGACTTTAAAAAAGTCATCAAAGCTGCTTTTCCGTAGAAAATGGGCATGGCTATTTTATTAAAATTAACTGCAAACATAATATTTTAGTTAATAACTGCATAAATTTTTGTAATTTTGCATGGTTTTTATTGCCAATAAATAAAGCAAATTACAATATGAAAGACAAGAGGATATTATATGTATCATCTGAAGTGGTGCCTTATCTTGCTGAAAATGAAGTTTCTTTGATGTCTTA
>NZ_JBAWDL010000009.1:0-18836 GCF_049590715.1 Flavobacterium sp. | reverse complement strand
AAATAATCAATCCATCCAAATTCCATCCACGCCATTGGGTCTGCAAATAAATCATCATAGTTTGTTTGTCCTGATTGAGTATCGGAACCTCTTGGATCAACTGATTTGTTTCTCCATACACCAAACGGACTAATTCCAAATTGTACCCAAGGTTTTAGTTTCTTGATGGCATAATTAGTACATTTTACATAATTATTAACGTTCAGTCGTCTCCAGTCTGCAAGTGATAAACCATTTCCATATTTAGTATAAGCGTCAACATCATTGAAGTCTTGACCTGCAATTTTATAAGGATAAAAGTAATCATCAAAATGGACAGCATCAATATCATAGTTTTTTACAACTTCATCCACAACGGCCACTAAATGATTTTGTACTTCAGGTAACCCTGGGTTGTAGTAGTATTTTTCACCATATTTAATCATCCATTCAGGATGTTTGATCATATCGTGGTTGGGACTAAGAGTTTCTTTTTTTAAGTCGAAGGTGGCTCTAAAGGGATTAAACCAAGCGTGAAATTCAAATCCACGGGCATGGGTTTCATTAATCATCCATTCCAGAGGGTCGTAATAGGGATCTGGTGCTTTACCTTCTTTTCCAGTTAAATAACGAGACCAAGGAGCAAATTTAGAAGGATAGAAAGCATCACCTACACTGCGTATTTGCACAATTACAGCGTTGTAATTTAACTTTTTATAGGTATCTAATATTTCAATAAAATCAGCTTTTTCTTTTTCGACTCCGTCAATACTGGTTTTGGGCCAGTCAATATTAACTACAGTAGCAATCCAGACTGCTCTAAATTCATTTTTCGGATGCATTGTATTTACTTGTGCATTAGTTGTTGAAAAAAAGATTACTAAAAAGAAAGAAAGTACAGCTACTGAGATGTTTCGGGTCATTATCCAGATGTTTTTTATCAAAATCAAAAATAGTTTTTTTAGAGAAGTTTATGAGGGTAAAATCAAATTAAATTTATCTAAATAAAAGCATACAATTTCTTTGCCAAAGAATTTGAAAGTTAATTCTTTTGGACAAAAAAAAACTCCAGCCTAAGCTAGAGTTTAATCTATTTGTAAAGAGTAGTGTTTATGCTTCCTCCATGGTATGATATACGTTCATCACATCATCATCTTCTTCCATTTTTTCAATTAGTTTTTCAACATCAGCCATTTCAGCTTCAGTTAGCTTTTTGGTGATTTGAGGAATACGCTCAAAACCTGACGAAAGAATTTCTAGACTCCTAGATTCTAATTCTTTTTGGATGGTTCCAAAACTATTAAAAGGAGCATAGATTAAAATTCCATCTTCATCCTCAAAAACCTCTTCGGCACCAAAATCGATTAATTCTAATTCTAATTCTTCTGGGTCAATTCCTTCTTTAGGAATACGGAAGTTACATGTATGGTCAAACATAAATTCAACTGAACCTTGCGTTCCCATTGTACCATTGCATTTGTTAAAATAACTTCTCACATTCGCAACCGTTCTGTTGTTGTTATCAGTAGCAGTTTCAATCAAAAGCGCAATTCCGTGAGGAGCATAACCTTCAAATAATACTTCTTTATAGTTGGCAGTGTCTTTATCCGTAGCTTTCTTAATAGCACGTTCCACATTGTCTTTAGGCATATTTGCTGCCTTAGCATTTTGGATTACGGCTCTTAATCTTGAATTGGCATCAGGATTTGGTCCACCTTCCTTAACTGCCATTACGATATCTTTTCCAATTCGGGTAAATGCTTTAGCCATTGCTGACCAACGTTTCATTTTTCTACCTTTTCTGAATTCAAATGCTCTTCCCATTTCTGATTTTTATTTTTAATGCGGTGCAAAAATACAATTATTCCGCTAGTTATAAAATGAATATTAGTTGTGTTTGGTTTTTTGGAACAGATTAAAGAAATGAGAGAAATTTATAAAATCTCATCTTCTGCTTTAATCACTTATGTGTTCTTCTATCTCTTAAATAAAATCTTCTATGTTTAAAAAAAACTTAGCCTCTTAGCAACTCAGTTACTCAGCACCTCTCTTTTACTTCTTATAAAACGGCAATTTAACCACCTTAGCCAAAGCATCTTTTTTCCGAATACGAATAAATATTTCGCTATCAACAGCACTATTGTCAACAGTTACATATCCTAAACCAATTCCTTTATTTAATGAAGGCGACATCGTTCCTGAAGTTACAATACCAATTTCGTTTCCATTTGCATCTACAATTTCGTAATCATGACGTGGAATCGCGCGTTCTTGCATTTCAAAACCAATTAGTTTTCGACTAACACCCGTTTCTTTCTGTTGTTTTAAGTTGGCTGAATTGGTAAACTCTTTATTAAATTTTGTAATCCATCCCAATCCCGCTTCAATAGGTGATGTTGTGTCATTAATGTCGTTTCCGTACAAACAAAAACCCATTTCTAAACGCAACGTATCTCTTGCAGCCAATCCAATTGGTTTGATTCCAAAAGCAGCTCCCGCTTCAAAAACTGTATTCCAAATTTGTTCAACTTCATTATTCTTGCAATAAATCTCAAATCCTCCAGCACCAGTATACCCTGTAGCCGAAATAATTACATGTTCGATTCCTGCAAAATCACCTACTTCAAAATGGTAATAAGCAATTTTACTTAAATCTACAGAAGTTAAGGATTGCATCGCTTCAACGGCTTTTGGCCCTTGAATGGCTAGTAAAGAATAATCATCGGATAGGTTTTTCATCTCGACATCCAAGTCATTTTGGCTCGAAATCCATTCCCAATCTTTATCTATATTCGACGCATTGACCACCAATAAATATTGTTCGTCTTTTATTTTGTAAACCAATAAATCATCCACAATTCCACCCGTTGCATTTGGCAAACAAGAATATTGCGCTCTACCGTCTACTAAAGTAGCAGCATCATTCGAAGTTACTTTTTGAATTAAAGCCAACGCATTTGGACCCGAAAGTAAAAATTCACCCATATGCGAAACATCAAAAACACCCACAGCATTTCGAACTGTTTCGTGTTCAGCATTAATTCCTTCGTACGAAATGGGCATGTTGTAGCCTGCAAAAGCTAGCATTTTAGCTCCAAGACCTTCGTGTATCTGCGTAAGCGCCGTATTTTTCATGGTGATTTTTATCTATTTTTTGAAGGCGCTAATTTATTGCTTTTTTATGTACTAACCAAAGCGAAAGCCATACAGATATATAGTCTTTTTTTTAGGAGCTAATCCAGCTGTCCGCTATATCTTTTTCTCCTTTTGAAAAAAAAGGAGAAAAAGGATGCCGCTTCCATCTGGGCTAGGGCATTCCAGTTCAATATACTTTTGTAATTCATTTAAAAATTGTAATTTCAAGAAAAATTGAACAAAATGAAATCAGTAAAAACCATTGATAAAAACGAAATCCTAAAACGTTATAAAGTTATAAGTCCCACAACGCACAAAGGAATTCAAGGACACGCTTTATTGATCGCAGGAAGTTACGGAAAAATGGGCGCAGCCGTCCTAGCCACTAAATCCTGTATCAAATCTGGTTGTGGCTTGGTAACGGCTTTCATCCCTAAATGCGGGTATCCTGTTATGCAAATTGCCAATCCTGAAGTAATGGTCTATACTGACGATGTCGAAAAACGTATTTCTACCATAAATTTTAGTATTCAGCCAGATGCCGTTGGTTTAGGACCAGGAATAGGGACATCCTTTCAAACTCAAAAAGCAGTTTTGAAATTCCTTAGAAACAATCATTACCCCATGGTTATTGATGCCGATGGATTGAATATTTTATCTAAAAATAAAGAAAGTTTGACTTTTTTACCTCCAAAAACCATTCTGACGCCACATCTAAAAGAATTACAAAGATTAATTGGGGAATGGCATACTGAAGACGAAAAAATAGATTTGACTCTTTCTTTTTCCAAAAAATATAATGTGATTGTGGTGGTAAAAGGAGCTCCCACATATATTATTGATGGTTCAACGATGTACAAAAACACTACTGGAAATGCTGCATTGGCAACGGCAGGAAGTGGTGATGTTTTAACTGGAATCATCACTAGCTTTTTGGCACAATCTTATCCGCCTATAGATGCTGCAATTCTAGGTGTTTACCTTCACGGCCTCACCGCTGATATTGCATTGCCTGAAACAGGAATACAATCCTTTATAGCTTCGGATATTATTAAGTACCTCGGGAATGCATTTTTGAGCTTAGGAACTCCATAATTGTTAATAAAAAAGGATTGTTTTCGACTGGACTTGTAAAACTTTCAATTTCAAATGAGGTATATTTGGGAGTAATCAAAACCCAAAAGTGATGAGAATAGAAAACGAACTTAAATTAGGATTCAAAGATGTAATGATCAGACCCAAACGTTCCACACTCAAGAGTAGGTCACAAGTTGATTTAGAACGTAGTTTCAAATTTTTGCACAGCACAACCATTTGGACAGGAATCCCGATTATCGCCGCCAATATGGATACCGTTGGGACTTTCGAAATGGCATTGGCCTTAGCCAAAGAAAAATTATTCACTGCCATACATAAACATTATTCCATTGAGCAGTGGGCTTCTTTTTTAAAAGAACTACCTTCTGAAATGTATGACTATATCGCAGTGAGTACTGGAACTGGAAAAAATGACGCCAAAAAGCTAGCCGAAATTCTTCTAATTCATCCTGCTTTAAAATTCATTTGTATTGATGTGGCCAATGGATATTCTGAACATTTTGTCGACTTTCTCAAACAAACTCGAAAAGCGTATCCTGATAAAGTTATCATAGCAGGAAATGTGGTTACGGGCGAAATGGTCGAAGAACTATTGCTTGCTGGAGCTGATCTTATTAAAGTAGGCATTGGACCAGGTTCCGTTTGTACTACAAGAGTCAAAACAGGAGTAGGATATCCCCAACTATCTGCTATTATAGAATGTGCCGATGCTGCTCATGGATTAGGTGGTCATATCATTAGCGATGGCGGTTGTACTACACCAGGGGATGTTGCTAAAGCTTTTGGTGCGGGAGCTGATTTTGTTATGCTAGGAGGGATGCTTGCAGCCCATACTGAAAGTGGAGGAGAACTGGTAGAAATCAACGGAAAGAAATTCAAACAATTCTATGGCATGAGTTCGACTACAGCGATGAAAAAACATGTAGGTGGTGTAGCAGAATATCGTGCTAGCGAAGGAAAAACCGTTAAAGTGCCTTTTAAAGGAGAAGTTATAGATACGGTTTTAGATATTTTGGGAGGATTGCGCAGTACGTGTACTTATGTAGGAGCTTCTCGATTAAAAGAGCTCACCAAAAGAACCACTTTTATTAGAGTGAGCGAACAAGAAAATAGAGTTTTTACTCAATAAATGATGATTACCATTGAAAATGCCACGATTCAAGATTTAAGTATCAAAGAGTGTATTGCACATCAAATTTGGCCATTAGCCTACGAGAAAAACTTGTAACGATATTATGGCTCACAAATGAGACAGATTAAACGGATTATTTTTAATCTCTGAGGTTAGGAACTTATTCTATAATTACATCATGTTTAAACAACAACCCTTTCAAATTTTCTAAAGAAAATACAGCTTTTTTGAGTTTGGTATTCTTTGGGTCTATGGTATAATTTCGACTGGTTGAAAAATCGACTTTATTAGCAGTGGCTTTATCAAATTCGGCACGGTATAAATCACAATTAGCAAAAGAAACGGATGTTAAATCAGTTTGCATAAAATCCACAGCTATCATACTACAATTAGTAAAAGTAGTGCCTTTCATTTTGAGTGCGTAAAACTTTGAGAAATCTAAAATACACTCTTTAAAATGGATTTCAAAAATGAATTTATCAGTCATTGCAAAATTTACATCATTGATTTTACAACGATTAAAATGAACTGTTCTGAAAGCGACATGATTGATTTTTGTAGCATTAAAATTGCAATTATTGAACGTGCAATCAATGAACGTTACGGCTGTAAAATGGCATTGCGTAAAATCACAATTTGTAAAAACACATTCTTCAAATTCTTTGAAATTGACTTCTTCCCTTTGGTACAGGATGTTTTGATAAGTTTGATCGAGGAAGTATTCGGGCACGTTTTTTTTTGTAAATGTAATAATTTCGCTTTAATGAATGTCAATCTATTAAAATGAAAATCTGCATTGAAAATAAGTACGGAAATTTTTCAATTGTTTAAAGGTTTACTTGTAGTAAGTAATAAAAACTTTGTTGTTTTTTTGAGGTTATATAATACTCAAAGGAATAAAAATAAACCATATGTTGCAGCATTATAAACATGACAAACTTTTTTAAGTTATCGAAAGAAGTATTTTTACAATTATAAAAAAAAAGTTATTAAAGTGATAACTTATATGATAATAATAATTCATTTTAATCTTTAAGACTATTCAATATTTGAAAATAAAAAAGAACAGTCTTTAAAGAAATTGCACGTCAAACTTTATAAAATAATGATAAAATTCTTGCAATTTACGCTAGTTAACTTTATTACAGCATTCGGATTTGCACAAAATAATAAAGTATCTATTGATGTAACAAACCTTAATGAACCAAAATGAACAAAAAGGTAGTATTCATAGAGATATTATTGCTATTCTTAGCTGTAGCTTGTAGTAAAAAAATAAAACCAACTGTGGTATCTGAAATGAATTGGAAAACAGTTTCATCGGCAGATAATTCATTACCTATCGCTCGTCATGAGGCTGCTTTTATTAGTGTAGATAAAAAAATGTTCCTTATAGGTGGTCGTGGGATTAAACCTGTAAGTATTTTTAATGTTCAAACCCAAAAATGGAGCAAAGGAAGAAAGCCACCTATTGAATTACATCATTTTCAACCCGTAGTGTATCATGGTAAAGTTTATATTATTGGTGCATTAACAGGGCCTTATCCAGCAGAAACACCAGTGCCTACTATTTATATTTATGATACTAAAACAGATGTGTGGTCTAAAGGAGACACGATTCCTACAGTTCGATTAAGAGGCTCTACAGGTAATGTTATTATAGGGGATATGGTGTATGTTTCTTGCGGTATCATTGATGGACATCGTAGTGGACACCAAAAAGGATTAGATAGTTACAACCTTAAAACTGGTGAGTGGAATGTGTTACATGACGCACCTCGTGCCAGAGATCATTTTCAAGCTGTAACCACTAATGGTAAAATCTATGTTCTAGGGGGAAGACAATCAATGGCTCCAAATAAAACCTTTTCTGAAACAATTGGTGAAGTTGATGTATATGATATAAAAACAAATAACTGGGAAACTTTAAAAGCTCCACTACCCAATCAAAGAGCTGGATCAATGTCAACGGTTTATCATAATGAGATTTTAGTAATAGGAGGAGAGTCAATGCGTCAAGGACAAGCACACAGCGAGGTTGATGCTTTGAGTCTCACAAATCATACTTGGCGCGTTTTTTCGCCTTTAGTAAGAGGGCGACACGGATCAGGAATCGTAATCTATAAAGATGCTCTATATATTGCTTCAGGAAGTGGTAATAGAGGTGGATCACCTGAATTAACTACAATGGAAAAATACTAATTACAAATATAAAAAATGAAAACGTTAAAAATCACAGCACTTTTGAGTGTGTTTATTCTAGGATGCGCCTCCAAAAATGAAGCACAATCGGTAAATAAATCACAACCCAACGTAATCCTTATCATGACGGACGATCAAGGGTATGGCGATTTAGGAGTTACAGGAAATACCATCATTAAGACACCAAATATTGATTCTTTTTATGGTGAAAGTTATCATCTAACTGATTTTCATGTGGGGCCTACATGCGCACCTACACGTTCGTCTTTAATGACTGGTCGTTATGCTAATAGCGTGGGGGTTTGGCATACAGTGGGAGGATGGTCTTTGCTTCGCGAAGGCGAGAAAACCTTGGGTGATATGTTTACCCAAGCTGGTTATATTACAGGAGCTTTTGGAAAATGGCACTTAGGAGACAATTATGATTTTAAACCTGAGAATAGAGGTTTTCAGGAAACCGTTATGCTTCAAGGTGGTGGAGTGGAGCAAACTCCTGATTATTGGGGGAATACTTATTTTGACGATACTTATTTTAAAAATGGTAAACCTCAAAAATACAAAGGATATTGTACAGATGTATTTTTTAATGAAGCTATTAAATTTATTAAATCGAATAAAAAGAAACCCTTCTTTTGCTATTTAGCGCCTAATGCTCCTCATGGACCATATAATGTTCCAGTTAAATATTACAACCTATATAAAGATCTTCCAGAAACTGTTTTGGCTGACAAGCAAAAACGTTTTTACGGAATGATTTCTAATATCGATGATAATTTTGGAAAACTTCGTAAAACTTTAACGGATCTTAAAGTGGCTGATAATACCATTTTAATTTACATGACTGATAATGGAACTTCTGGTGGATATTATGCCAAAGGAACAAAAGTTACAGGGTACAATGCTGGAATGCGTGGAACTAAAGGAAGCGAATATGAAGGTGGACACCGTGTACCTTTCTTTATTTACTGGAAAGACGGAAAAATTTCAACTTCCAAAGATATTAACGAACTAACAGCGCAACTTGATATCATGCCTACTTTGGCTGAAATGTGTGGCATTCAGTTACCAAAAGACCATAAAAAATTAAACGGAAAAAGTATCCTTCCTTTGTTGAAAGGTACAAAAACGTCTGACGACCGTATGCTAGTTACCGATTCTCAACGAATTCAAAATCCTGAAAAATGGAAATCTTCTGCCGTGATGCAAAACAAATGGCGTTTGATCAACGGAAAAGAATTGTATGATATAGCAAAAGACAAAGGTCAAAAAAATAATATTGCAGCACAACATCCTGATAAAGTAGCTGACATGAGAAATTTCTATGAAAACTGGTGGAAAGAAGTTTCTGTAGATTTTGATAAAGAAGTTTATTTTAAACTAGGAAACAAACTAGAAAACCCTATTGCGCTAACGGCTCATGATGTACATGCTGAGAATGGGCAACAACCATGGAATCAGCCTAGCATTCGTGTAGGGCAAAAAGGATCTGGATATTGGAGTGTTAATGTCCTTGAAGAAGGGAATTATGAGGTATCGCTAAGAAGGTATCCACTTGAGGCAAATTTAGCCTTAAATGCCTCTGCAAAAGCCATTACCAAAAAAGAAATCCCAGGTCTTGAGGAAGATGTTCCTGCTGGAAAAGTGATGAATTATGTTGCTGCTACCATTAATTTTGGTAACACGGTAAAAGAAAAAGTAAACGTAGCACCAGCTGATTTTGCAGCTAACTTTAAAGTGCACTTAAAGTCAGGAAAAACAACGTTAAATGCTAGTTTTATTGACAACAAAGGTGAGGAAAATGTTGCTTATTATGTCTATATCAAGAAAATTTAAATACAACAATATACCACCACCAAAAACTCTTGAGCGATCTGGAGTTTTTTTAAAGTATTTGGGTGTGTCACCATAGTTCAAAGGGGCTTTAGATACTTTGTCTTTATTTAGCCCCTTTGTATTATGCTGTCAGGCTTTCCGCGCTACTTCGGTAGCTTGCTTTAATCCCTCACACAGATTAGACACAACAAGAGATTACAGAATTTGGTTGGGTATAAAAAAAAGACTCCAGTAACAATTTTACATTTGTTACTGGAGTCTTTATTAAATATAATGAGTTAAACTATTACTTCGCTTCAGGTTTATCTTTAAAAACTTCGATTTCAAAAATAAGGGTTGCATTTGGTGGAATTACTCCGCCAGCTCCACTTTCTCCATACGCTAAACTAGAAGGGATTACAGCAATAATTTTCTCACCATAAGTCAATAATTCTATTGCTTCAGTAAATCCAGGAATCATACTGTCTTTTTTCCCCACTTGATATGGAAAAGCTTGATACCCATTTTGAGCAGCACGATTTGGATTGTGTTGTCCGTAATCTTTGCTGATCTCTTCATAACTAGTATCAAATAAATTTCCATCTTCAAAATAACCAGCATAATGGAAGTAAATTGTAGAACCAGGAGCTGGTTTTACACCATTTCCTTTGTTGATAATTTTATAAGCTAATCCTGAAGGAGTAGTAGTAGCTGAAGATTTTACCTCATTGATATAAGCTTTTTTTGCATCGATTACAGGAGCATATTTTTCAAAATAGGCTTTCTTTTGCTCTTCTTGTAATGCAATTTCTTTTTTTCTGTTTTCTTCGTCAATCAATGCTTGTTTTTTATCATCTTCAGCTTTGTTGTTGTAATAACTAGCAAAAACCTTAGCAGCATCAAATTTTTTGGCTTCTTTTCCCAGTTTAGCAATTGTAATTTTTGTGATTGCGTCTCCTTGAGCAATAGTGTTTACAACGTCCATTCCTTGAGTAACATGACCAAAAATAGTATGTTTACCGTCTAACCAAGGCGTTTCTTTATGTGTAATAAAGAATTGAGTTCCATTTGTTTTTGGTCCAGAATTAGCCATGGCTAGAATTCCTCCTTTATCAAACTTCAATTCAGGTAAAAATTCATCTTTGAAAGAATATCCAGCACTTCCAGCACCTGTTCCTTCAGGATCTCCTCCTTGAATCATAAAGTCATTAATTACTCTATGAAATTTTAATCCATCATAAAAAGGTTTCCCTTTTAATTTTTCATCAGTTACAAAAGTATTTTTTCCTTCAACCAATGAAATGAAATTAGCTACGGTCACAGGCGTTTTTTTGTATTCTAAAGCGATGACAATATTCCCTTTTGAAGTATTTATTGTTGCAAAAATTCCTTCCGCTGGAATTGGTTTTTTGGCTACTGTTTTAACTGTAGTTGTTTTAGTAATTACAGTTTTATTTGTTGTTTGCGCTTGGAGGTTTAAAACACCAAAAAGCATTAAGCATAAAAAATTTAATTTCATTGTAATAGTTTTAAGATCTTTTTAATTTTGAGTTTATTGTTGTGATTCTAGTAATTCAATTTCAAATATGATATTAGCATTTGGCGGAATAACATCACCTGCACCACCTGCACCATACGCTAAATGAGATGGGATAAATAAAACTGCTTTATCTCCAAAAGATAATTTTTCAAGTCCTTCGATGAACCCAGGAATCATACCATCTTTTCGTCCTGCTTGAAATGGAATCGGAAGGTATTGTTTTGCTTCGGCTCTAGCGGGATCAAACTTTCCAAAAGTCTGAGCAACATTTTCGATATTACTATCAAAAAGTTTACCGTCTTCAAGGAAACCTGCATAATTTATGTAAATTTCAGTGCCTTTTTTTGGTTTTTGTCCACTGGCTTTTTTGGTAATTACATATTTCAAACCTGTTGAAGATCTAGTAGCTTTAGACTTTAAAGCACTAAAATAATTAGCTTTATCTTCTCTTACTTCTTTAAATTTTTCTTCATAGGTAGATAGTTCGGCTTGTTTTTTCTTTTCCTTTTCAGCCTCAATAGAAAAATAGTCATAAAAGGTTTTTTCAGCATTGAACTTTTTAGCAGCTTCCCCTTTTCTAATGATAGTCACACTTTTCATAACATCATTTTGTTGGATTTGATTAACAACTTCCATGCCTTTACCAACTACATGACCAAAAATGGTATGTTTCCCTTCTAACCATGGTGTGGTAAGGTGTGTGATAAAGAATTGACTACTATTTGTTGCTATACCATTATTTGCCATTGCTAATACACCAGCACCATCAAATTTTAAGTCGGTAATTTCATCCTTAAATTTATATCCAGCACCTCCAGCACCACTTGCTAATGGATCTCCAGTTTGTATCATGAAATCATTTATGACACGGTGAAATTTTAACCCATCATAAAATGGTTTTCCTCTAAGATGATCATTGGTTACAAAGTTGTTTTTTCCTTCTGCTAATGTTACAAAATTTGCTACTGTGATTGGTGCTTTGATGTAATTGAGTTCAAGAATAATTTCTCCTTTATTGGTGTCTATTTTAGCATATAAACCATCTGGAAGGTCGTTACTCGCGTCTTTACAAGAATAACATGTGATTATTAATAATAAAAAGTATAAGATATTTTTTTTCATGGTTGTTTTAGTATTATTGTATACTGTCTTTTGGTTTAATAGGTGCTTTGATACTCTTTTTTTCTGATTTAACGGTTGGAGTTGGACTATCAGGAAGGGTATTTCTTTCTGTTATTAGATTTGGTGATTTTTGAATTTCTTGTTCTTTTTGATAGGCTATTTCAGATTTAAAATCATTAAGAGTTACTGTAATAAACAAAGGAGTATTAGTGCCAATTTTTTTTGTATCACCACGGTATCCATACGCTTTATGGGATGGAAATAAAAAATTTACTTTCTCACCACGATGCATTAATTTTATTCCATCTCTAAGACCGATCAAAACATCTTGTTTGTCAACATAATACGTTTGAGGTCTCAGTTCTAATTCAGAGTAAATGATGTTACCATCAATATCTTTGATTTCATAATTAAAGAAAGCAATATCTCCTTTTTTAGGCGTAATCGTATCTAAATCATTTTTAATGACATAATTATACCAATATCCTTTTTCGGAAGCAATGTATTGTGTTTTTAAATCCTTTTTTATAATGGCTTTTATTTTCTCTTCTTCGCTTGCGTTTAATTTTTTATTTCTATCGATTGATTTCTTCATGAAAGTACCGGACGAATGTGAAATAGGCCTTCTAACATCTTGGTTGTGTTTACAGCTCAATAGCAATATTGAAAAAATAAAACCAAATACTATTTTATAATTCATGTTCTGTATAAGTTAATTGCGTTACTATGTTTTCAAATTTCTGAATGGTTTCTACCATTGATAATTCTGATCTTCCTCCAGCGGCATTTCGATGTCCCCCTCCGTTAAAATGATCTCGTGCAAATTGATTCGCATCAAAGTCTCCTTGAGAACGGAAAGAAATCTTAATTATTTTCTCATCTTTATTTTCGATAAATATAGCAGTAAAAACAATTCCTTTTATACTTAAACCATAATTTACAATTCCTTCAGTATCTCCTTTTACATATTGAAAAGAATCTAGTTCTTCTTGTGTCAAAGTAGTATAAGACGTTTTATATTCAGCGAGAATCTTCATGTTTTGAAGTGCTCTACCTAATAATTGCAAACGACTATAGGAACTATTATCAAATAATAAATTAGGAATTTGAGTATTTTGAACACCTAAATCAATTAATTCAGCTACAATTCTATGAGTGTTTCCAGTTGTTCCTGGGAATTTGAAAGAACCAGAATCAGTTAATATTCCAGTGTAAATACATGTTCCAATAACAGTATCGATATATTCTTTTTTATCCAAAAAGGAAATAAAATTATAAATCATCTCACAAGTAGATCCAATCGAAGTATCTGAATACATAAAATTAGCATAATCATCTGGTTTCTGATGATGGTCAACCATAATAAAAATTGCTTTTTGTTGTGCCAAAACCACTTCCATCTCGCTACCTGTTCTATGAAAAGCATTGAAGTCTAATGTGAAAATTAAATCAGATTCATTTAATATTTTAGTACAGTTTTCTTTGTCTTTTTCAAAAACTTTCACTGTATCCGAACCTGGTAACCAAGCTAGAAAATCAGGGAATTCATTAGGGACCATTACAATGGCTTCATGATTGAATTTTAATAAAAAATGATATAAAGCTAATGTAGAGCCCATTGCATCTCCGTCTGGATTGCGATGAGGAATAATAGTAATCTTTTTTGGAGTCGCTAATAATAGCTGTATGGCTTGAATGTCTTGTGTTTTCATAGGGTGCGAATTTACATTTTTTTACTGTAAAACAGTACTGTAAATTAAAATTAACACGATTTTAGAAAATAACTTTACGTATAAAATTTGATATATTAAATCTATGAATTGACAGCAATGAATTGGGCTTGAAATCACACAAAATTGGAGAATAATTTAGCTAAGGTGTTTTAGAGACGACTTTACACTAAAAAAAATATTAGAACTTGCATAAGGTAATTTTTTAGTGAAATTAAATTTCTAAACAACGAAATTATGTTAATTAGTATAATTCTTGTCTGCCTTTTTTAGATTTAGTTGTCACTAATAACAAAATATAAGTTACGATCAAAAGACTTACTAATTAGTGCTCAATTTTTTTCTCATGCGTTTGCCCTAGGTTCTTAGTCAGCTTGTTAAGGATCAGGATTAGTTAATGAAAAAATACAAAAAAAGCAGGGCATTTTAGACCAAATCACAGTACCAAAACCCAAAATCATAAGCGGTGCTGTCATTTGTATCACATGCTGTGTTAGACGGTTTACTTTCTTTTGGCTTTTCATATTTTCGGTAAACAACTTCGCCAATTTCAAAAGCGATAGGTTTAGAGAAAATAGGACCATCAAAAGTAAAAGTGTGAAATTCTCCGTTTTCACCACAAACATCAACTCCTTCTGGGAGGTCATTAATAAAATCTTGATCAATCACTCGGCCTACAAAACTTTTATCAAGGTATTTTTCATTTACACAAACCACAATGGTTTTGAATCCTAATTCAATAAACTCTTGAATCAAATCGGTTGTTGGGATTTTCCATAAAGGGAATAAGCCTTTGAAGCCCATTGTAGCCAATTTATCTTCACGGTATTTACGCAAATCTTCCAAGAAAATATCACCAAAAATAGAATGTGTAATTCCTTGTTCTTTGAGTTTTGTCAAGGTATTAGACATTACTTCCTCATAAACTTCCATGGTGGGCATTTCGGGAATTTGCATGATTTCAAGCGGTAATCCGATGCTTTGTGCTTGTTGATGTAACAATTCGAGACGTACACCATGCATCGAAATACGTTGGAACTGTTGGTTGACACTCGTAAGTAAGCAACAGATTTCAATATCGGGATTTTGTAGTGTTTTGTATAGGGCTAAAGCAGAGTCTTTTCCGCTGCTCCAGTTGAATAAGGCTTTTGTTTTCAATGGGGTTTTCTTATGGATTCAGGGGGTAAACTTACGAAAAATGTTGCTTTATGTTGATGAAACCTTTTGTAACTTTGGATTTTAGAAAAACACATTCATCAATGAAATACCTATTTCTATTTCTCTCCAGTTTTATTTTTGCACAACAAACACCTTCGGTTGATTTTAAAAACGGTTCAGGTAAAATAACACTCAATACCCAAGAAAAATCCATTTCAGGACAGGTGAGTTATGAATTTGATATTTTAAAATCAATTGACACCATAAAAATCGATGCACAGAAAATGAATTTTGAAAATGTTAGATTGAATGGTCAGGAGATTACCTATATAAATACGGATTCCCAATTGCAATTAATCTCTAAATTCAAAAAAGGAAAAAACAAATTAGAATTTGATTACAAAGCGTTCCCAAAGCAAGCGTTGTATTTTGTAGGAGATTTTGATGGAGGAACATCAGCAATTGCATCCCAAATCTGGACGCAAGGACAAGGGAGGTACACAAGCAATTGGTTTCCGAGTTTTGATGATGTGAATGAGAAAGTAACGTTCAGTCTCCAAATTACTTTTGATAAAGACTATCAAGTAGTTTCGAATGGTGTATTAAAATCTAAAATAGATTCAAAGGAACACACTACTTGGAAGTATGCAATGTGCAAACCGATGAGTTCATATTTATTGATGTTGGCTATTGGAAAATATGATAAATATACAGCCAAATCTAAATCTGGAGTTCCACAAGAAATGTATTTAGAAAAAACAGAAGCTGCCAAATTTGAAACTACTTTTCGCCATTCTGTGGCTATGTTTGATTTCCTCGAAAAGAAAATAGGAGTGAAGTACCCTTGGAAGGTATATCGCCAGATTCCCGTTCGGGATTTTTTGTATGCAGGAATGGAGAATACCAGTTCTACGATTTTTTCGAGTCGGTATGTGGTGGATTCAACTGGTTTTGAAGATAGAAGTTATACGAATGTAGATGCACATGAATTAGCACATCAATGGTTTGGAGACTTGGTGACGGCCGAAAGTGGAAAGCACCATTGGTTGCAAGAAGGTTTTGCGACTTATTATGCATTATTAGCCGAAAGAGACATTAAAGGTGATGATTATTTTTATGCTAAAATGTACGAGTCGGCACAACAAATAAAATATGCATCTCGAACCGATACGATTCCTGTTTTGAATGCCAAAGCCAGTTCTTTGAGTTTTTATCAAAAAGGAGCTTGGGCATTATTCGTTTTGCATGAAGCGATTGGTGATAAAGCTTTTGCGAAAGCCATAAAAAGCTATTTGAATAAATACCAATACCAATCGGTTACAACAGATGATTTTTTTGCAGAAATCAAGAAATTTTCCAGTTATGATATCAAATCTTTTAGTAAAGTTTGGCTAGAAAATTATCGCTTTAATACCCAAGAAGCAAATGAGTTATTGTTAAAAAATAAAATGATGCAATTGCTGTTTGAAGTTGAAAGTTTAAAAAGTAAATCATTATCTGAAAAAGAAGATTTCTTCAAAAAAGTATTAAAATCTGATGTAAATTCTTTTGTAAAAAAAGCCATTGTAAACCAATTAAAAACGGAAAAATTCGAAGCTAAAAAAGAGTTATTGCAACTGGCTTTGAATACAATGGATATAACTGTACGACAAATTGTTTCGGTAAATTTACCTAAAATTCCTGAAGATTTCCGATTGGATTATGAGACACTTTTAAACGATAAATCGTATGAAACACAGGAAATCGCTTTGTTTTATTTATGGAGAAATTTTCCTGAAAAACGTTTCGATTATTTAAACCTATCTAAAAATTGGATTGGGTTTAACGATTACAATTTAAGAACCTTGTGGTTGTCATTAGCCTTATCAACTCCAGATTATGTGGCTGATAAAACACCTTTTATAAACGAATTAATTCAATATTCATCACCAAATTACGAAGCGATAACGCGCCAAAATGCTTTAGAGAAACTCATTGGTTTTAAACTGGCCAATGATGAAGTGTTAATCAATTTAGTAAAAGCAACAACACATCATATGTGGCAGTTTTCAAAATTTGGTCGTGATACGATACGAAAAATGCTCAAAGAAGGAGCGATGAAAACTTCCTTTGAGCATATTTTACCTAAATTAAATGAAGCCGAACAGTTTCAATTAAATCGATTATTGAAGGAATTGTAATTTAAAAACAAAGCCATAAGAGATAAAAAAGAATCGCAGATTCGCTAATTTTTTTAATAATTTTAAATGTAAATAAACCGTTTTAAACGGAATTAGCGCAAATTTATTTATCCCTAATAAAAAAAGGGTTTAATATAAATTTGCGAATTTACGGTTATAAAATTTTAGGTGTTAGACCATGCTTTAACTTACCATAATTCACTCACTTCGTCTTTGATGAAAGCGATAGCCGTATTACTTGGAGCCATTTTTTCGAATAAATCATTTAACACACATTCTCTTAAACTATCAGCATCTGTTACTTTTTCATTTTGAGCTGCCATTCTAATTATTTGGATGGTAGCATTTTTAGCTGTTAGAATAATCGACCAACATTTAGCCGAAATGTAAATTTGTTGTGCCAAATTATGCTCAAACTCTTGTTCAATTTGTGCTATTATATAGTTTTGGTATTCCATTTTATCATTCGATATAGGATGAATTCGAACTAATAATTGCGAAGGATTAATACGTTCCATAAACAAGGTCATACGCTCATATGCCTGTAGTCGCAACGGCAAAACTGCAGGTTTAGTTTCTTTTTGCAACAACCATCTTCTTGTGTTTTGTTGGTCTTTGAAATGAGCGTCAAATAAGTAGTAAGCAACTCCTCCAGTGATTAATGAAGGAATAGTATAGGATAGTAATTCTATAAAATGGGATGTATTCATTTTTTCTGATTTTAAGTTACAAAAATATACTTTTTTGAATAGAATTAACTTCAAATGCTGTGTTTATATCCATTTTGGAATCTTACTTTTGCAGGATTATTTTTTAATGGCTTATCATGGAATCTTATATCCTAATTTTACTTTGTATCGCTGCTTTTGCTGCAGGTTTTATTGATGCCATTGTAGGTGGAGGTGGACTAATTCAAACACCAGCAGGATTAATTTTATTACCTAATTTACCTGTTTCTACAGTCATTGGAACACTAAAAATCCCAGCGTTTAGCGGAACTTCTTTTGCAGCTTTTCAGTATTTGAAAAAAGTAACCATGAATTGGCGTTTACTCTTTTTAATGATGTTGATCGCTTTGCCTTCTGCTTTTGCGGGTTCTACTTTGTTGACCTATATGAGTAATGATTTTATGAAACCGTTGTTACTTTTTATTCTTTCGTTATTAGCTATTTATACGTATGCAAAGAAAAATTTTGGTCAGCATATCGAAAAAGACATGACTCCTCGTCAGCAATTGATTAATGCTGCTTTGATAAGTTTCATTGTTGGTTTTTATGATGGTTTTATTGGTCCAGGAACCGGAAGTTTTTTTGTAGTAGCTTTTATTGCCTTGATGGGATTTGACTTTTTACATGCTTCTGCCAATGCGAAGATGGTCAATTTAGCGACAAATTTTGGGTCAATTTGTTTGTTTATGCTCAAAGGAAAAATCATTTGGATGATAGCAATTCCTATGGCGGTAAGCAATGCGATAGGAGGATGGATAGGTGCTAAATTAGCGATTAACAAAGGAAATCAATTCATCCGCATTTTCTTTTTAATAGTTGTTGTGGGAACGTTGATCCGATTTGCATATGATGTTTTTTGGAACAAATAAAAAAGATGAATTTTAAGAAATTGATTCAAATGGTTTAGTAATTACAATATCTTCCAAAACTTTAATTTCAATATTTAGATTAGTAACAAAACCAATAATCTCATTTGAGTCAATTGGATATTTATGGTTTTCTACTCTTAAAATTTTGTCA
>NZ_JBAWDL010000008.1:0-3347 GCF_049590715.1 Flavobacterium sp. | reverse complement strand
ATAACTTGCGCTATTCCGTTAGAAATTAAGAACCACTTGCGTTCTGTCCTTCCTTCTTGGTGAGTCCTCCACACTTTTCTGTGGCTCGTTTCCAAACAAGTACTATGACTTCTGCTGACTTCTTTGCTTAACCAACTCGTGGTTGCAAAGACCTCCCCTGGTACAGCCCTCTTTCCTTCATCCAATTCCTGCGACATCTACTGAAATACGATTTTGGTAATCTTCGGACGTTGCAATGCTGTGCTTGCTTATCCTCGTATAACAGCCTCTTATGCCGTTTCTGCTTGGTTTATCCTGAGCGAAGCCGAAGGGTCAGTACCGGATTTTGTCGTCTCGCTTCCTTCAGTTCTGGCTTCGCAGCCAACAACCTTGCGACGTACTAATGATTCGGGTTTTCAATCCGCTCATAAGGGACTTGCACCCTCTGGAAAAATAACACACTGTAAGATTTGTTTTCTAATTCGAAATTTGTATTTTCGAATTTTTATTCAAACTTACAGTGTGGGTCCTGCTCATGCAGGGCACACACACACGTTTGGCAAGATTGCAAATTATGTGGTAAATTCACGTTTTCGTTTCGCAAGAGATTTTATCTTAACCGAAAATACTCGGTTACGAAGTTCGCAACCACGTCAACCGCCATAACGTTGGCGTTTATGCGAAAAAAAATCGCAATCAATAAATTTATATCATGAAAAGATATACCTTTGTGATATCAAATTAAAATATATGAAAACAGTATCACTTAAAATAGACGATTCAATATTTGGAGAAACTGAAAAAATTCTTTCAAGAATCAGTATTCCAAGAAATAGATATATAAACGAAGCAATAGAATATTACAACAAAGTTCAGAAAAGACAATTTCTAGAAAAACGGCTAAAAGCTGAATCTGAATTAGTCAAAAAAGAGTCAATGAAAATTTTAAAAGACTTTGAAAAAATTGACTATGCAGATTAATCAATATGAAATTTGGATTGCTGACTTAAATCCTCAAATAGGAACTGAAGCAGGTAAATCTAGACCTGTACTAATTGTACAGACAAATTTATTAAATAAAATATCACATCCATCTACAATTGTTTGTCCAATAACTACAAATATCCAAGAAGATTCTGATATTTTAAGAGTTCATCTTAAAAAAGGAATGGCGAATTTGCATGAGAATTGTGATATAATGATTGATCAAATTCGTGCAATTGATAATAAAAGATTAATAAAAAAAGTAGGGAAATTACCGATTGATTTAATAGAAAAAATAAAAGAAAATATAACGATAATTATTGATCTAGAATAAGCACAACCGCCAAACAGCTAGAGTTTCGTTGCGTGCGAAGCACGAACAATGAAACTCGTGTTGAACGGAACCATTCAACATCCATCCCTATGGGATTATCGTTAAATGAGTTTTAAGAATTTCAAGAGGCTATTTCGCCTCTTTTTTTTGCAGTAAATTTTAATGAGGTTTTTTAGTGTTTTCCTTCACTCTTGGACATAAATACCCTTACCCATAAATTAGCTTTTACAGGAATTTGGATTTTGGCTACTGCCAAGATACCTAGCAGGCAGACCACGCTGATCAAAAACCGTTATTCGGTGTAAATTCCCAGTTTTACAGCAGGGACATTGGGGCAAAAAGGGCTTCTTCTCTCGCTTTTCCAGTACTTTCACTTTCAATTTCTCTTGTAACATCTTCAATTTTTGACGCTTCCAATATTCGAAAGATTGGAAGATATTAAAATTGAAAATTGGATTGTAAGTAAATAATACTTCTGCCAATCGAGAAGACGGCTCCGCCAGAAACTTACGGAGTGTGCCTCTCACACCACATAGCCCTTCGACTTCGCACAGGATCAACCAAGCAAGTCACGTAGTCGGCGGTTCGTTATCCATCATCTAATGGCTCTTTACACCCATTGGGCTATCTGCGACTTTATAAATAAGCTAAGAATATCTTTCTTATTTTAATTTTACAGAAAATAACGTTCTGTCCTTCCTTGTGGGTGAGTCCTCCACACTTTTCTGTGGCTCGTTTCCAAACAAGTGCTATGACTTCTGCTGACTTCTTTGCCTAACCAACTCGTGGTTGCAAAGACCTCCCCTGGTACAGCCCTTTTTCCTTCATCCAATCACTAAAGCATCTACATCTAAAAAGTTTTGGTAATTCTTTGGACGTTACTATTGTTGACGCTTATCCCCTCTTAAATGCTTCTTCCTATGCAGTTTACTCATCCGTTTTTATTGTTTTTTGGTATTCCTGATACCGCTTCGCTACATTCTGTTCGTCAGTACCGGAACTTTTAAGGAATGTATTGCTCTCGCAATAATCTTCACTGCATACCTCACGGTAAACCAGCTTGCGACGTACAAAAACTAGCCGTGCAAAAAAGATTGCAAAAACAAGTATAAAATTATCAGTTTTCAGCAGCTGTCTTCAACTTTTCAACTACTTTATTTTTAGCAAAAAAATAAGACATTAGTTAGAACTTTTGCGGAAAACCAAAAAATTTGAATTTAATACCAATTATTGGTATATTTGTTTAAAAATAAAAATTATGGCGCGAAATACATCAATATTATTAGGAGACTATTTTGAAAACTTCATTAATGAACAAATTTCAACAGGAAAATATAGTTCGGTAAGTGAAGTTGTTAGAACTGCTTTAAGAATTTTTGAGCAAGAAGAAAATAAAAGAAAATCTTTAATCAATGACTTAAAAATTGGTGAAAAGAGTACTAAAATCAAAAATTTTGACCGCAATAAAAACCTTGAAATGCTAAAAGCTAATTTTCAAAAATAATGTCAGAGTATATAATCAGTGAAAAGGCATTAGAAGATATTAACAACATTTGGATTTATACAGCAGAAAATTGGTCAGTTGAACAAGCTGATAGATATTATAACCTAATTATTGACGAAATTGAATATATCGTACGTAATTTTGAAATGGCTCGGGACTTTGCAAAAATTAGAAAATCATACAGATATTCAAAGGTAAAATCACATATAATTTTCTTCAAAAAAGAGAAAACTAATGAAATTGAAATTATTAGAGTTATACACGAAAGAATGGATATTGAAAATAGATTAACGGAATAAATAAACAACCGAAACGCCAATAGCTAGCGTTTCGTTGGGTGCGAAGCATGAACAACGAAACCCGTGTTGAACGGAACGGATTACAATTCTGCAACACTATGCATTTAACGTTAAATTTTTGGTTTGATTATCGATGCTTTTTATTCGATGGTTGCTTATGGCGATTTTATGGGGATATCTCCCCAAATACCCCACCCCCCACTTAGAGCTACCAAAAAGTTTTTTGGCTAAAACGACCCAAGATTTT
>NZ_JBAWDL010000007.1:0-4811 GCF_049590715.1 Flavobacterium sp. | reverse complement strand
TATTGTTTCATGATTTCGCAAATATCTTCAAAGTGCGTGTACAAGAAGTTTTCTTTGTGGTGAAACAAACACCATTTGGCCATAATCGAACCTCCACGAGAAACGATTCCCGTAACACGGTTAGCAGTTAAATGGATGTAACGCAATAAAACTCCAGCGTGAATGGTGAAATATGAAACCCCTTGTTCCGCTTGCTCAATCAATGTATCACGGAATACTTCCCAAGTTAAATCTTCGGCTACACCGTTTACTTTTTCTAAGGCTTGGTAAATAGGTACAGTCCCAATTGGTACAGGTGAATTTCGGATAATCCATTCTCTTGTTTCGTGGATGTTTTTACCAGTTGACAAATCCATAATGGTATCGGCTCCCCAACGGCAAGCCCAAACCGCTTTTTCTACTTCTTCTTCAATCGAGGAAGTCACGGCACTATTACCAATATTAGCATTGATTTTTACCAAGAAATTACGACCCACAATCATTGGTTCACTCTCTGGGTGGTTGATGTTGTTTGGGATAATAGCTCTACCGCGTGCTACTTCAGAACGTACAAATTCTGGAGTGATTTTGCTTTTTGGGGTATTGGCGCCAAAACTATGACCAGAATGTTGGCATTGCATCGCCTTGGTTTGGTTTTCTATTTGTTCAAGGCGTTGGTTTTCACGGATAGCGATATATTCCATCTCTGGCGTGATAATTCCTTGTTTGGCGTAGTACAATTGCGATACATTTGCCCCTTTTTTGGCACGCATCGGTTGGTGTAAATATTCAAAACGCAAATGATCTAGTTTCCCATCATTTAAGCGTTCTTTACCGTAGTTTGAAGTGATTTCAGTTAATTCTTCGACATCGCCACGGTCTTTTATCCATTGTTCACGGATGCGAGGCAATCCTTTGCGAATATCGATTTCAACATTAGGATCTGTGTAAGGTCCTGAAGTATCGTAAACGGTTACGGCTGGATTTTTTTCAACCCCTCCTCTTGATAGTTTGGTGTCTGATAATTTGATTTCGCGCATAGCGACTTTTATCGGGTGGATTTCTCCGTCGATATAGATTTTAGTCGAATTTGGGAAAGGTTGTCTTGATATTTGTTCTTCGTTTGTCATTTGTTTGAAGTTAAGCGTTATTTGTTATGAGTTATGTGTTGGATTGTGAAGTAGACACTATAGGTTTCATTACTTAGCACAGATTTTCATAGATTGTCTCTTTTTTTCTGCTAGGGATAGTAGTGGAAAGCCCGTAAAGACAGCAACCGTGAAAAATAAGGAGTAGGAAAGCGACCGTAGGAAGCTCTTGCTACGACTCTATTTTTTAGGTTGATGGCTGCGGACTTGTAACGGATAGCCCGTAAGCAGCCTAATTATCCTCCTTGTGTGGCTGAAATAATTAAAATTTCGTCCCTTTCTTGTACGGGGTGGCTGTTCCAATTGGCTTTTGGAATAACGGTATTGTTGATGGCAATGGCAATTCCGTTTTGTTTAAGCGGAATTTCGAGGTCAAGTAAAGCTTGAACGTTCAGAACGTTTTGCTCGAATTGTTTGATTTGATTGTTGATTTTTAGTTCCATTCCTTTTTAGTTTTAGATATTTGACGAAACATTGGAGTGCTTCTATACCTTAGGAATGGCTACGATTGCCCCGAAAAATGGAACTACGGAAGTCATCTTACTTTTCCCTACGCTAGTATGAACTAGATCAGGTTCAGAGGGTAAAATCTCAGCCTACATAAATAGACACCCCTAAAGTGAATTACAAATGTATGGTATTTTTTAATTTAAAAGCTTAAACTTTGATAAATTTAAAGTTTTTTAAAGTTTGTTATCATTGATTACTAAAATGTTATTACATTTCTAATCGTAAAAATACTTCTGTTTATATTCAATAGTATTATTATTTCCATCAGAATCTGTATGATTACTTTCAGTGAGGAAATTAGTATCATTATAGGATGTAGTATAGTATATAACAGTTGGCTCACTACTGGTAACAACGCCATTTGTAGTTCTTTCGGTTATTATTATCTTATTGATATTATTTTTTGAAGCATTATCAAAAAATTCAATTTTATTTAGTCCTAAAATATTGATGCTAGGATTGTTTTTATCATCATACTCAAAAATATAGGTGTATGTGTAAGTTGTTGTTGTGCTTTTTATTCCATCAAAATAGGTACTAGTGGACGTAGAAATTTGCTTTGTTAAGTTTCCATTTGTAAAAGTATACATTTCACTGTTCCCGTTTTTTGTTTCTGCTCCTGTTTTTGAATCTACATTATAACGTTCCTCTAAAATTGTCCCATCATTATTATGTGTGAATACACTTTTCAGTTTATAGGTTTGCGTTGTATTTTGAGAATAGTTGACATTTAAGTCACTTGTAAGTTTACCATTCTCATACGTATAATCATGGGTATTGTCAATTGTAGGTCCTTTGTAGGAGGTTACGTTTGTAATTAGATCGTCAGTATAGGTGTATATAGATTTGTAGCCGCTTGCATGCGTGATTTCTTGGATTTTGTTACCGTTGTAGGAAAGTGTTGTTGTGTCTGAGTTTGCTCCTTCACTATAAATAATTGTTTTAGGGAGAATTGACGTGTCATGGTTTTGAGAGGTTTCATCATTTGAGGTGCATGATGTAAAAGTTAGTACAATAAAACTCAAAAGGGCAATTATTCTTTTCATAAAATTAAAATCTAATATGGAGTAAAAGTACTCTTTTTGTGTAAGAAAATGTGACGTGCTGTAAGAAAATTATTTATCGATTTTGTCTCGTCCAACAACCTTGAATATGATCATTAACAATTCCAGTAGCTTGCATAAAAGCATACATAACGGTTGAACCCACAAATTTGAATCCTCGCTTTTTTAAATCTTTGCTTATTGCATCTGAAAGTGGAGTGGTGGCGGGAACTTCTTTGAGGGTTAGAGGTTTATTATCAATAGGTTTGCCATCTACAAACCCCCAAATGTACTTAGAAAAACTGCCGAATTCTTCCTGAATTTTGATGAAGTTTTGAGCATTAGTAACCGCTGAATTTACTTTGAGTTTGTTGCGGATGATTCCAGTATCTAAGAGTAATTCTTGGATTTTAGGATCTTGATAGGTAGCAATTTTTTTATAATCAAATTGATCAAAAGCATTACGAAAATTTTCTCTTTTGTTGAGAATGGTAATCCAGCTCAATCCAGCTTGAAAGGTTTCGAGTAGTAGGAATTCAAATAAGGTAGCGTCATTATAAACGGGTTTTCCCCATTCTTGATCGTGGTATTGTTTGTATAAGTCGGATGATAAACACCAGTTGCATCTTGTTTTGTCTTCCATTGTGTTGGTTTTTTAGGAATTCAAATATAGTAAAAAGAGTAGTGAGTTGGTTTAATAGTGTATTTTGAGCAAAAAAATCCCATTCGTTTGACCGAATGGGATTTAATATTGTAAAAAATCTTTAAAAGATTATCCTAAAGCAACTCTTTTGAAACTTGTGATTTCAACATTGAATCCTTTAACGTAATCACCAACTTTTTTACTATCATCTTTGATAAAGTTTTGATCAAGTAATGCTTTTTCTTGGTCTAAAGTAGTGTTGTCAGAAATGAAACGTAAAATTTTTCCTGGAAGAATTTTGTCCCAAATTTGTTCTGGTTTTCCTTCCGCTTTTAATTCTGCTTTAGCATCTTCTTCCGCTTGTTTGATAACTTCTTCAGTTAATTGAGAGTAAGAAATATATTTAGGAACATTTTTTAATGTTTTTCCTAAACGTTTTGCTTCCTCATTTTCTTTTTCGATGATAGCAATACGGGCATCAAGTTCAGATGCGACGAAAGCTGGATCAAAATCTTTGTAAGATAATGTGTCAGCACCCATTGAAGCAACTTGCATAGAGATGTCTTTAGTTAAAACATCAGCATTGTCAACAGCTGCAGAGATTGCAGTTAATGCAGCGATTTTGTTAACGTGAACATAAGATCCAACGAAAGCACCTTCTACGATTTCAAAACCACCAATTTCGATTTTTTCACCAATAACTCCTGTTTGCTCAATTAATTTTTCAGCTACAGTAATTCCGTTGAAATCTGAAGCTAAAAATTCTTCTTTAGAAGAGAAGTTGATTGCTTTTTCAACTAATTCTTTCGCTAAAGCTACGAAAGTTACATTCTTACCTACGAAATCTGTTTCGCAGTTTAAAGTAATGATAGCCCCTTTAGTTTTGTCGGCATTGATAAAAGCAACAGCAGCACCTTCAGAAGACTCACGGTCAGAACGGTTATCAGCAACTTTTTGTCCTTTTTTTCTAAGGTTTTCAATTGCTTTATCGAAATCTCCTTCAGCTTCAACTAAAGCTTTTTTACAGTCCATCATTCCGGCACCTGTAGTTTGTCTTAATTTATTTACGTCTGCAGCCGTTATAGTTATAGTTGACATAGTATATTGTTTTTAATGTTAAAAGTAAAAATTCCAATTTATAAATCCCAAATTCCAATTTTAATAAATTACTAACCGAGGGTTATTAATCGTTTGTGGAATTTGGAATTTAAAATTTGGAATTTAAAATTTGATTTATTCTTCAGTTGCTGGAGCAACAGCTTCTGCTTGAGCAGGTGCTGCTTTTTCAGCTGCTTCCGTTTCTTTTTCAGAACCTCTTTCAGAAAGTCCTTCAGTAACAGCAGCAGTAACTAATGATAAAATTTTATCGATTGATTTAGAAGCATCATCATTTGCAGGAATAACATAATCTACCTCACGTGGGTCAGAGTTTGTATCAACCATTGCGAAAACTGGAATGTTTAATTTTTGAGCTTCTTTTATTGCGAT
>NZ_JBAWDL010000006.1:0-7517 GCF_049590715.1 Flavobacterium sp. | reverse complement strand
ATTCTTTTTTTTGCCATTATTTTTTATTTTGTACGCGTAGGGACAGGTCGCGACCTGTCCCTACGCGTACAAAATAAAAAATAATGGCAAAAAAAAGAATTTTATTAAAATTAGGAAGCAATACGTTAACCAAAGAAACCAATCATATTTCGAGAGGAAAGATTGAGGATATTGGAATGCAAATTGCCGCATTGAATAATGATTATGAATTTATAATTGTGAGTTCGGGTGCGATTGCTGCTGCAAAGCAATTTGTACAATTAGAGAAGCAAGATAAAGAACTTTTTGTAAAACAAGCATTGGCATCTATTGGTCAACCTCATTTGATGCGGATTTATCATGAGAATTTCAAAGATTTAGGGTTACATACATCGCAATGTTTATTGTCTTATTCTGATTTTGAAAAAGAACAAACCAAAGTCAATATCGTAAACACTATTAATGTTTTAGTCAAAAATAATTACATTCCTATTATTAACGAAAATGACACGGTAGCTACTGATGAGATAAAATTTGGCGACAACGATAAGTTAGCTGCTTTAACTGCTGTATTATTAAACGTTGATATTTTGATAATTGCCACTAATACAGATGGATTTTATACCAAAGAATCCATGCAAAAAGGAAATCCAGAAACTATTTCAGCAGTAGCTGATTTGAAAGATTTGGAAAAGGAAATTGGAGATTCAAAATCATCACACGGAACTGGCGGTATGCAATCCAAAATTGAAGCTGTAGCAATTGCAAAAGAAGCTAATATTGAAACTTGGATTGTCAATGGCCTTAATGATAATTTTATATTGAATGCCATAAATAATAAAATCCCATTTACTAAAATTGTATAAAATGTTGATTCGTTTAATCGATTACTCGGTTAAACAGTAAAAAACAATTAATCGATTAAACAAAAAACAAATGAACTACATTTCTATAAAAAATATCGACAACCTATCGCACTGGGTTCAAGATGCACTTAAAATCAAAAAAAATCCGCTTAAAAATAAAAAACTAGGAAAAAACAAAACTCTTGGGATGTTATTTTTTAATCCAAGTTTACGTACTCGTTTAAGTACTCAAAAAGCGGCTTTGAATTTAGGAATGAACGTCATGGTAATGAACTTTACTAACGAAGGATGGACACTTGAATTTGAAGATGGTGCAATAATGAGCCAAGGTGCATCAGAGCATATTAAAGAAGCGGCTGAAGTAGTATCGCAGTATTGCGATATCATTGCGATAAGAGCTTTTGCTGGATTAGTTGAAAAAGACAAAGACAACTCTGAAATAGTATTGTCTGGTTTCTTAAAACATGCAACTGTACCTATTGTGAATATGGAAGGAGCAACAGGACATCCTTTGCAATCTTTGGCGGATGCCATCACCATGGAAGAATTTAAAACGCCACACAGACCAAAAGTAGTTTTGTCATGGGCTCCACATCCTAAAGCATTACCTCAAGCTGTTGCTAATTCTTTTGTAGAAATGATGCAGTTACAAGATGCTGATTTTGTAATTACACATCCTGAAGGATACGAATTGAACCCAGAAATCACCAAAGATTCTAAAATAGAATACGATCAAGACAAGGCTTTTGAAAATGCCGATTTTATTTACGTCAAAAACTGGAGCAACTATAACGAGTATGGTCAAATTACCAATGCAGATACGAACTGGACTATCACTGCTGAAAAAATGGCTTTGACTAATAACGCCAAATTCATGCACTGTTTGCCTGTAAGACGTAATGTAATCGTGGAAGATGCTGTAATTGACAGCGAAAATTCTATTGTCATTCAACAAGCTAATAACAGAACCTATGCTGCACAATTAGTGCTACAAAAAATATTGAAAAATGGATATTAAAAAATCCCTAACTCTCGTGAAAATTGGCGGAAACATTATTGATGATGCCAATGAATTACAACATTTTCTAGCTGACTTTTCAAAAATTGAAGGATATAAAGTCCTCATTCATGGTGGAGGAAAATCAGCCACTAAGATGGCAAAAAGTATTGGTCTAGTGCCTCAAATGGTGGATGGTCGACGTATTACGGATGCTGCTATGCTTGAAGTCGTGGTGATGATTTACGCAGGTCAAATCAACAAAGATATTGTGGCGCAATTACAAGCGAACAACACTAATGCTATAGGGTTTTCAGGAGCAGATGGAAATCTAATCCAATCCGAAAAAAGAAATCACCCTAGCATTGATTATGGATTTGTAGGTGATGTTCAAAAAGTGAACACTCCCCTATTGCAAACCTTAATCACAAATGAAATTACTCCTGTTTTTTGTGCCATTACACACGACAAAAAAGGACAATTATTGAATACCAATGCCGATACGATTGCTAGTGAATTAGCTATTGCCTTATCTGAAGTATTTGATGTTACCTTGAACTACTGCTTTGAAAAGCCAGGTGTATTGACCGATGTTGATGATGACAATTCGGTAATTCAACAAATCAACTCAGCGTTATATTCTAAACTTAAACAAGAAGGCGCCATACACTCGGGTATGATTCCTAAATTAGACAACTGTTTTAATAGTTTATCCAAAGGTGTTCAAAAAATAAAAATCGGACACCATAAAATGTTACAAAATGCAAATGCCATTTGCACCAGTATTCAATTATAAACGTAAATTTTTCAGACCTATTTTTATAATTC
Organism: Flavobacterium sp.; assembly: GCF_049590715.1. GTDB lineage: Bacteria > Bacteroidota > Bacteroidia > Flavobacteriales > Flavobacteriaceae > Flavobacterium. The sequence continues at coordinate 4,847 of NZ_JBAWDL010000006.1, read as the reverse complement.
TGAAGCTTTGCGCCTAAAAAAAACAAAATGAAAAACCAAGAAACACTTACAAAAGAAGCAATCCAATTATTAAAAAATCTGATTGAAACTCCTTCCTTTTCTAGCGAAGAGCAACAAACAGCCCTTTTAATAGAGCAATGGTTTATTCAAAACAACATTCCTTTTGAGAGAGAAAACAACAATATTTGGGCTTACAATAAAACTTTTGATAAAAGTAAACCCACTTTATTGATGAACTCCCATCACGATACCGTACGTCCTAATAGAGCTTACACAAAAGATCCTTTCAAAGCTATTATCGAAGACGGAAAATTATATGGGTTAGGAAGTAATGATGCTGGAGGATGCCTAGTTTCCTTGTTAGCGACTTTCGTTTATTTATACGAAAAAGAAAACTTATCCCATAATGTGGTCATCGTGGCTTCGGCTGAGGAAGAAAGCAGCGGAAAAAACGGTCTAAACAGTGTTTTAAAACACTTACCTGAATTAGAGTGCGCTGTCATTGGTGAGCCTACGTTAATGCAATTAGCCGTTGCCGAAAAAGGATTACTTGTCCTAGACATCAAAGTAAACGGAACACCTAGCCACGCCGCACACGAAAATAACGACAATGCAATTTATAAAACACTTCCAGTAATGGAATGGTTTAGAGATTACAAATTCGAAAAAATATCAGAGCAATTAGGTCCAGTGAAAATGACTGTTACCCAAGTCAATGCAGGAAAACAGCACAATGTAGTGCCTTCTGAATGTGAATTGGTAGTCGATATTCGCGTTAATGATTGCTACGATAATAAAGAAATTCTAGAAACCGTAAAAGCAAATGTTCTCGCAGAAGTAAATCCACGCTCGATGCATTTAAACGCTTCTTCGATCCCTGTTGCTCACGGATTAGTACAATCAGGAATCGCTTTAGGACGTACCACTTATGGCTCTCCTACCCTTTCGGATCAGTCGGTTTTGAGTTGTAAATCTTTAAAACTAGGACCTGGAGACAGTTTGCGTTCGCACTCGGCAGATGAATTTATATTTTTAAACGAAATTGAAGAAGGAGTGGATTTGTATATCAAAATCATTGGCGGTTTTTTAAAACAGTAATAGTAGGGACAAGTCGAGACTTGTCCAAAACATAAAAAGAACAAGTCACGACTTGTCCCTACCAAAACAAAACACACAATTTATGAAACTTTGGGAAAAAGGAATACCAACCGATAAACAAATAGAACAATTCACAGTTGGAAACGACCGTGAACTGGATTTAGTATTAGCAAAATATGATGCACTAGGTTCTATTGCTCATGCTAAAATGCTAGGCAATATAGGTTTATTAACTACTGAAGAAACAAATTCTTTAGTCGTAGCTTTAAACGAAATCATCGCTGATGTTGCTCAAGGAAATTTTGAAATCGAAGATAGCTTTGAAGATGTTCATTCTAAAATTGAATATTTACTAACGGTAAAACTTGGTGATGCTGGAAAAAAAATCCACACTGCTCGTTCTCGTAACGATCAAGTTTTAGTCGATGTGAATTTGTACTTGAAAGACGTAGTAACCGAATTAAAACAACAAGTAAAAACCTTGTTTGACTTAATGATGGAAATGGCTGATAAACATCAAAATGTATTATTGCCAGGATATACTCATTTACAAATCGCAATGCCATCATCTTTTGGAATGTGGTTTTCAGCTTATGCAGAAACATTAATTGATGACATCACAATGTTAAACGCTGCTTTGAAAGTGGTGGATCAAAACCCATTAGGATCTGCTGCTGGTTACGGAAGTTCGTTCCCAATCAACCGTACTTTTACAACCAAAGAATTAGGATTTGAAACCCTAAAATACAATTCGGTTGCCGCACAAATGAGTCGTGGAAAATCAGAGAAAACAGTTGCTTTTGCAATGAGTAGCGTAGCAGCTACTTTGGCTAAATTCTCAATGGATGTATGTGTGTACATGAGTCAAAATTTTGATTTCATCGGTTTACCTGCACATTTAACAACGGGTTCTAGCATCATGCCGCACAAGAAAAATCCTGATGTTTTTGAGCTAATCCGTGGGAAGTGTAATAAAATCCAAGCGTTACCATACGAAATCACTTTGATTACTAATAATCTACCAAGTGGGTATCACCGTGATTTACAGTTATTAAAAGAAGGTTTGTTTCCTGCTATTCAAAACTTACAAGCATGTTTGGATATTGCTATTTTCTCTATTAAGGATATCAAAGTAAAAGACAATATCTTAAACGATAAAAAATACGATTACCTGTTTACTGTTGATACCTTAAACGAAATGGTCGTTGCTGGAATGCCATTTAGAGATGCTTACAAAGCAGTAGCGGAACAGTTAGAAAGCGGAACCTACAAATCTCCAAAAGCTACGCAACATACTCACGAAGGAAGCATCAATAACCTTTGCTTAGCTGAGATTAAAGAAAAAATGAATCGCGCATTTTAAAATTCATTTTAAATTTATCATATAACGCATCGATATTTTCGATGCGTTTTTTTTTATTTATACAAATACCCTACATTTGATTTCTTATTATGACAACTATGAAAGAATTCAATGAGCATACTACTCAGGCTCTTTTTGAAAAAGAATTACTCACCGAAGAACAAAAGATCGAAATTGCAAACTATCGCAGTTTAAATCTATTTTCCTTGAATGGAGAATTAAAACTATTTCTTTATCTATCAGTTTTATTGTTTACTTCGGGCGTTGGAATATTAATTTATGCGAATATTGACAGCATTGGTCATAGTATTTTAATTGGGTTACTTTTAATAGTAACAGCAATTTGTTATTATTTCAGTTTCAAAAAAGCACCTCCTTTCCAAAAAGAAAAAGTAGTTTTTGAAAGTCCAGTGATGGATTATATTGTACTAACAGCGAATTTATTAACCTGTATTTTTATCGCGTATTTACAATTCCAATACAATACTTTTGGAACTAATTATGGATTAGCCATCATCATCCCAACTGCACTTGGCTTATTTTCAGGATATTATTTTGATAATAAAAATGTACTTTCATTAGCTATCACAGGATTAGCCGCTTATATAGGACTGACTGTCACGCCACAATCGTTATTACAAAATGATTTTTATGATACTAATGCCTTAAGTTATTCAGCGATTGGATTGGGAATCGTTTTATTAGCATGGAATTACTATTGTACTCAAATTGACTTTAAAAAACACTTTGCATTAGTATTTCTAACATTTGCTTTACACCTTATCAGTATTTCTTGTCTTAATAATTTAACGGAAGATTTTTGGTTTGCATCTGTGGTAATACTAGCAATAGCTACCTTTTATTTTTACAAAAGCAGTTACGAACAAAAATCCGTTTCCTTATTTGTATTTACTGTTTTGTATGCTTTTATAGGTACTAATATTACCCTATTTAGAATTATTGAAACGATCAATTTCAACGATTTCTTTTCGTTTTTACTTATATTCAGTCCTTTCTATTTTATAGGAGCTATTTTTCTTTTTATCCAAATGATCAAAAAATTCAATACCGAAATCAAAAATGATAGCATATAACAAAACCGAGCTTGAAAATCAATTTTTGATTGAAGAAGCTCATTCTTTATACAAAGCGGGATTTATTTCAAAAGAGAATTACACTACAATTGAAGACCAACTACCAACAGTTAAAAAACAAAAAAACATTTTAATTCGCCTAGGAATGACTGTATTGGGAGTCTTTCTTTATTCTTCCATTTGTGGCTTTCTTACGCTCGTGGGATTATCCCAAATTGATGATAATTTTAATTTCCTGCTTTATCTGTACGCTATTATTGGTTTTGCTGGTGTAGAATTTTATGCCAAACAAAATTATAAAGAACAAGGATTAGACGATACTTTTTTGATTGGCGGACAAGGACTTTTAGCTATTGCTATAGGAATGACAACTAATGGTTATGAGTTAGTAATTGCTTCGATCGCTACAGCTATTGCTTTGTTGACTTATATCCGCTACATTAACCTGAATTCTGTTTATATATTTTGTATTTCAAGCACTGCAACGATAGCCTATACTTTGTTTGAAATAGGAAGTATGGGAAAAATCATTTTACCTTTTGCATTGATGCTTTTTGCAGTAGCATTGTATATCGTATCACAAAAATTGATTCAAAAAATAGTTTTCCCCCTCTATCACAAAGGAATAGTAGTTGTAAAAAATTTTAGCTTAGTTTTATTTTATCTCTCTGGAAATTATCTTGTAGTTCGAGAACTTTCAGTAGCATTACTTGGAAACGAAATTGCTCCAAATTCGGATATTCCATTTGCTTGGTTTTTTTATGCTTTTACGTTTATTGTTCCAGCAATTTATATCGTTTATGGATTACGAGATAAAAAACGCTCCATGTTGTGGATTGGTTTTGTTGCTACGGTATTTTCAATTTACACGATTCGGTATTACCATCATCTGTTACCCACTGAGGTAGCTTTAACTGTAGGAGGATTACTATTATTTTGTATTACGTATTTTAGCATTAAAAAAATAAAAGACAAAACATCAGGAATCACTTTCCACCCCGATCGTTTTATTAATTCAAGTGATTTTATACATACTGAAGCTTTGATTCTTACGTCACAATTTGGATTAAAACCTGAAGTTCATACTGAATCTCCAATGGAATTTGGAGGAGGTGATTTTAGTGGTGGTGGTTCTGGAGGTTCTTTTTAATCTCTATTAGTAAAACTATTTGAACTTAAAATTTTGGAAAAGAAACCTCCCTCTTAGCCCCAACAGCAACGGAAAGCCTTTGTGGTGGAGCAAACCATAATTTTCTTGGGCTGGCAGAGCGACCAGCGGAAGCTCCTGCCAG
>NZ_JBAWDL010000005.1:0-47869 GCF_049590715.1 Flavobacterium sp. | reverse complement strand
GATAATCCAATTTATACTTATGCGTTATCAGGTTTTGATATTTCAGGAAATGTAGTCACAAGACCAGCTCTAAATTCAACAGTATTTGAAAATCTTCCAGCAAGTGATGCCTCTGGTTATACAGTAACAGTTACATCAGGAAGAGGATGTGAAGAAACAGCAACAATTGTTGTAACGGAACCTGATCAAATTGCTGTTAATACAGTTAACGTTGCACAATTTGGTTGTAATGCAGGAACAAACGCAGCTAATTACGCAACTATTACAGTTGATCCAGCTGGGATTTCAGGAGGTTCAAGTACATACTTAAATTATGAATTTATAAAAGTGGGTACTCCTAACATAGTTGTTCAAACAGGAACATCAAATGTGTACACCGAACCTGATTTTGCAGGAGGCTCTTATACCGTAAACGTTTATGATGAAAATGGTTGTAGCGGAGCATCTGCTACGGTTACTATTACTCCTTATGTACGTTTGGATGAATTAACTGTTACTAAAAAAGCAATTACATGTACTAATCTTGAGGAAATTACGGTGACTACTATTGATGCAGAAGGAAATACAATTGCTTCTGGAATGGAATATACATTAGAATTTTTACCAAAAGATGGTACTCCTAAAGTAGTAATTGAGTCCAACAACACTACAGGAAACTTCACAGGATTAAATGTGGGTAATTACATTATCACAGCATTGAACACTGCAACTGGATGTAGCATTCAAAAAGCACATTATATAAATGAGCCAAATACGTTCCAATTAAATGCAGTGAAAACATCGGATGTAATTTGTTATAGTTCGAATGAAGGAGCGGTAACAATTAACTTAATTGATACAATACCAACACCAACTGATGAGTCAGGTCCTTTTAGTTACACAGTAACTGGTCCAGTTTCAAGTACAGGAAATTCAACTCCTACAGGTACATTAAATTTAACAAACTTGACAGCGGGTCAATATACGGTTTCGGCTACATTAGACAATACACCTTTCTGTACGGTAGAAACTAGTTTTACAATTAGTCAACCATCAGCAGCGTTAGCGATATCTGAAACACATACTGAAATTACGTGTGTACCAGGAAATGACGGAACCATCTCTGTAACAGCAATCGATGGTTGGGCTGGTGATTATGAATATCAATTAGAAAATAGTGTAGGAGTAGTTTCTCCTTGGTCACCTACTACTGATTTCTCAGATCTAGCAGCAGATACGTATACCGTTCGTGTGAGAGATGTAAAAGGGTGTATTGATTCAAAAATGGTAATATTAGATATTCCAGTACCAATAACTGTAACGGCAAGTTCTGATATTTTATTAGATTGTAAAGATGATGCTACGGGAACTGTTACTGCTATCACTACAACAGGAGGAAAAGACGGAGATTATTTATATACCTTAAATATCACTTCAGCTTCGCCAATGATTAGTTCAGGGCCACAAATTTCAAATGTATTTACAGGATTAGCAGTAGGAACGTATACCATCACCGCAACGGATCCATGGGGATGTAGTGGTACTTCAACAACAGTAACCATTACTGAACCTACAAAAGTAGAAGCGAGTTTAGCTGTTGCAACAACGCAAACCTGTTTGAATGAAACAACCCTTACGTTGACAGCAACTGGCGGTACAGCACCATATAGTTATAGTGCTGATCCTGGTTTTGGAACTTCTACTGTAATGACAGGTACAACGGCAACATTCGCTGTTCCTGTAGGTACGTATCATTATTATATAAAAGACAATAATGGATGTATTAGTATTGTTTCTAACGATATTAAAATTGATGCACTTGATCCTTTAGTTGTTAATGTTGATACACTAAATCCAGTGATTAACTGTTTTGGAGATCTAACAGGTGTTATTGTGGCAACTGCTCAAGGAGGTCTAGGAAATTATGTGTATACATTATTAGATGGATCTGGAAACGCATTAGCATTTACTGCTACACAAGCTTCTCCAGGTATCTTTACAGATTTACCAGCAGGAAGTTATCAGGTAAAAGTAGATAGTGGTGATTGTATTAAATTATCATTAGTAGTTACAATTACGCAACCTCTAGCTCCTTTAACAGTTTCAGCTCCAGTAATTCAGGATGTTACTTGTAGTGGTGCTGGAAACGGTATGGTGACAGTAAACGCTAGTGGAGGAACAGGTGTTATTAAATATGCGATCTCGCCTAATTTGAATCAATTTTTTGATAACAATGTATTTGATAATCTAGCACCTGGTAGTTATGATATTATTGTTCAGGATGTTTTAGGTTGCTACGTTCCATTGAATGTTAATATTACTGAGCCAACTCCTATTGCTGCTTCGACTATTATAGGTACTGTCATTCCTGAAATTTGTTATGATGACAAAGATGGTGAGTTTGCTATTGATATTACCGGAGGTGTTATGCCATACAGTGTTAGTGTAGATGATCCTAATGGAAGCTACATGACAGGAACAGCAACACAAACTATTTTTGCTTTCACAGGATTAAGAGGTGGTGTACATACGGTTTATATTCGTGATGCGAATACCTGTACTTATAATTGGATTGTTAGGATGGATGAATCAGTGAAAATTAATCCAGTAGCAGTGGTAGATTACAGATGTGTTAACAATGCCGCTAGTAATTCTGTAACTGTGACTGTAGATGCTAGTATTACGAATCCAGCCGATGTAAGCTATTCATTAGATGGTGGACCTTATCAGCCGAGTAATGTGTTTACCAATGTACCAGTTGGTGCCAATCACTTTATTGATGTGAAACATACAAATGGTTGTTTCAAAACCACAGCAAATTTTGAAATTCTACCAGTGGATCCACTAGCATTAGTTCTTACTGATGGAGGATTGAATGAGATTGTAGCAACAGCAACTGGTGGTGGTGGTAGTTATCAATACACCTTTAATGGAGAAAACTACGGAACCAATAATAAATATATCATCTATAAATCAGGTGATTATACAGTTGAAGTAACTGATGCTAATGGTTGTACAGCTACTGTAACGCGTTATTTTGAATATATTGATGTGTGTGTACCTAATTATTTCACTCCAAACGGTGATGGAATAAGTGATGGATGGGCTCCTGGATGTACGGTAAACTATAAGGATCTTACTTTCGACATATATGATAGATACAGTCGTAAAATTGCAACCTATCGTTTGGGTCAATATTGGGATGGTAAGTATAACGGACAAGAACTTCCTTCTGGAGACTATTGGTATATATTGAAACTTAATGATTCAAAAGACAACCGCGAATTTGTAGGTCATTTTACACTATACAGATAACAACAAAATACAAGGGTTATGTTATCTCAAATTAAAAATATTAAAATGAAAAAAATACTAGTATCAGTTCTTTTATTGGCCATAACTTCGGGTTATGGTCAAGAGTTGAATTTGCCTGTTTCTACGCAATATCTAGCCGATAATTACTTTGTCATATCACCTACATTTGCAGGTATTGGTGACAACCTCAAAATTAGAGCCAATGGATTAATGCAATGGGTGGGTATTAAGGACGCTCCCAAAAATCAATCCATATATGCTGATATGCGTATTGCGGATCGTTCTGGCGTAGGAGTTTCTTTTTACAATGATAGTAATGGAAATACCCATCAATCAGGAGCAAAATTTTCTTTTGCCCAACACCTTATTTTGGATTATTATACCAAGCAGTACTTATCATTTGGTATTTCATACAACATTAATAATTTTAATATTGATATTAATAATTTTAATGGGACCTATGATATTCCAATAGTAGATCCTAATGTTACAGACAACCGGTCTAATTCAAACAATAACTTTGATGTGGGTGGTTTGTATCGGAACCGTGATTTTTACTTAAGTTTAAATGCCAGTAATATTCTAACTAAAAATATTGATAAATATAGAGGAGTAGAGCCTACGTTGCTTTTGAATTATCAGGTTTTTTCAGGCTATGTTTTTAAAAGTCCGTCAAATAGTAAAGTAGAATTTGAGCCTTCTGTGTATTACCAATACTTTGCTAGTGACAAACGTTCCAGTACAGATGTGAATTTCAAATACCGACATTTTAATAAATATGAAGATTATTATTGGGCAGGAGTGTCCTATCGTTTTCTTAATGATCAATTTTTTAAACCCATTACCGTAGGGCCAATGGTAGGGGCTAAGAAGTCTAATTTTTATTTTGGATATTCGTATCAATTAAATCTGAATACCTTGGCTAATTATAATTCAGGAACGCATATGGTGACAATAGGTTTAGATTTCTTCGCAGGAATTAGCAATTGTCCTTGTACACAGTCTCCTATTCACGATTAATAAAATAGTATATAAATACGCTAGTAGTATTATTTATCGTTAAATTCTATAACTATTGTCACATCGAGCTTGTCCAAATGCTTTTTACAACAGGTCTTAGACAAGCTCAAGCTGACATTATTGATACAATGGTATTACACACATAACAATGGAAATGTGTAATTTGTTTATTTACAACGTTTTCGTACCGTTTAGATGGTTTTTTTCTCTTTTTTCAAATTTAATACTAATCTAAAAGAGTTATATTTGTTCTAATTTCAAAAAAAATAAACTTAAAATAGATCTTAATGAAGACTTTAAACGACTTTGATTTTAAAAATAAAAAAGCAATTATTCGTGTTGATTTTAACGTTCCTTTGGACGAAAATTTCAACATAACAGATACTACTCGTATCGTTTCTGCAAAGCCAACTATTGACAAAATTCTTGCTGACGGTGGAAGTGTTATTTTGATGTCTCACTTAGGTAGACCAAAAGGAGCTGAAGATAAATATTCGTTAAAGCACATCTTGAAAGCAACTTCAGAAATTCTTGGAGTTCCTGTAAAATTTGCTGCTGACTGTGTTGGTGAAGTAGCAACAGCTGCTGCAAACGATTTAAAAGCAGGTGAAGTTTTATTATTAGAAAATTTACGTTTTCATGCTGAAGAAGAAGCAGGGGATGTTGCTTTCGCAAAAGAATTAGCATCTCTTGGAGATATCTATGTAAATGATGCTTTTGGAACGGCTCACAGAGCACATGCTTCAACAACAATCATTGCACAATTTTTCCCATCAGCTAAATGTTTTGGATCTTTATTGGCTAAAGAAATTGAAAGCATCAATAAAGTATTAAAAGATAGCGAAAAACCAGTAACAGCAGTTTTAGGAGGTTCTAAAGTATCTTCAAAAATTACCGTTATTGAAAATATATTGGATAAAGTAGACCACATGATTATTGGTGGTGGAATGACTTTTACTTTCGTCAAAGCGCAAGGTGGTAAAATTGGAAATTCTATCTGTGAAGATGACAAAATGGAATTGGCTTTAGAAATTTTGCGTTTAGCAAAAGAAAAAGGAGTTCAAATTCACATTCCTGTTGATGTTGTTGCCGGAGATGATTTCTCTAATAACGCTAACACACAAGTGGTTGACGTTAGAGAAATTCCTGATGGTTGGGAAGGTATGGATGCAGGTCCAAAATCATTAGAAAACTTCAAAAAAGTAATCTTAGCTTCTAAAACGATCCTTTGGAATGGTCCATTAGGAGTTTTTGAAATGGATACTTTTGCTAAAGGAACAATCGCTTTAGGTGATTATATAGCCGAGTCTACAGCTAATGGAGCTTTCTCTCTTGTAGGAGGAGGAGATTCAGTTGCTGCAGTAAAACAATTCGGTTTTGAAAACAAAGTAAGTTATGTTTCAACTGGTGGTGGAGCGATGTTAGAGATGCTTGAAGGACGAGTTTTGCCTGGAATTGCTGCGATTTTAGACTAATATTATTATTTTTAACAATATTTATAGTTTTTTTTAGTTAATACGTAGTATGTTTGTATTAATGTATCGTTAACAAGTTATGAATAAGCGTATTAACTAAAAGAAATATGACTATAAAAAATATCACAATATCACTTTCTTTATTAGTAACAATCCCTTTGTTTTCGCAAGAAGTTGCTGAAAACAAAGGGATTGTTGTTTTAGAGAATAACATTTCTTATTTAGATTCCATCAAAAAGACATTTATCAAAGATAACCTCGCCACTTGTGTGGATAGTTTATGGATGAAAGAATTGACTAATATGGACTTGTATAACGAGATGACCAATGATTTGGTCAATGTAGATGAAAATAAAAAAGTCGATTATGATTTGTCTACTGAATTATTGAAATCAAGATTGGAGGAGATGGATAAAAAATCACCTTTTAGAATCCAATACAATGAACAACTAGAGAATGTTATTAAATCCTATCTAAAATATCGCAAAAAATCATACGAACGCTTAATGGCCGTTTCTGATTTTTATTTTCCTTTATTTGAAGAAGCTTTTGCAAAAAAAAATGTACCCTTAGAAGTAAAATATTTATCGATCGTTGAATCAGCTTTAAATCCAAAGGCAGTATCAAGAGTTGGAGCCACAGGTTTATGGCAGTTTATGTATCAAACAGGTAAAGAATACAATCTGAACGTTGATTCTTATGTTGACGAAAGAAGCGACCCTTTAAAAGCCTCAGAAGCAGCCGCTGATTATATGGCAAGAATGTATAGAATCTTTGGTGACTGGGAGCTGGTATTGGCTTCTTATAATTCAGGACCTGGAAATGTTTCAAAAGCAATCAGACGTTCAGGAGGTAAACAAAATTTTTGGGATATCAAAAGACACCTACCACAAGAAACACAAGGATATGTACCGGCTTTCTTAGCCACGATGTATATTTTTGAATACCATAAAGAACATGGAATTGTTCCAGATGTAAATGCATTAAAACTATATGCTACAGATACTATCGCTGTTAGAAAAGAAATGACTTTTAGTCAAGTGGCGTCATTATTAGATATGCCTATGGCACAATTACAGTTATTAAACCCATCGTATAAACTGAATATAATTCCAGCGTATCACGATAAAAATCATTTTTTAAGATTGCCAAAAGATAAGATTGCTGTTTTTGCTTCAAATGAAGATAAAATATATGCTTATGTTCAACATGAGTATGATCTTAAGTATGGTATTATTCAGCCTTTAAAAACGGCTATAGTCGCTAAAGAAATTAAAAAAGCGGACCCTTCAAAATTGTCAGTTTCAAATACTCTAATTTATAAAATACAACAAGGTGATAATCTGAGTGTGATTGCGAACAAATACGATGTGAGTATCGAAGACCTTAAAAAATGGAACAATCTTCAAAGTAATTCGATTGCTTACGGTGAAAACCTAAAAATTTCCGCACCTGCTGATACGATTTTTAAAGCTAGTAAAACGATTGGAACAGCTGTTATTACCCCAAAAGTAGCCGTTGTTGAGACTAAAAATAAAGAAGAAGTAGCATCCAGTATAGAAGAAGTAGTAGCTGATGAGGTGGTTATTTATGTAGTGCAAAAAGGAGATAACTTGAATTCAATAGCAAGAACCAATAATGTTACTGTTGCTGATCTAATGACATGGAATGATTTATCGGGGCCTGCTATAGCTTTGGGAACAAAGATTAAAATTAAAAATCACACCCATGCTGAAGTGGCTACTGTATCTCCAGTAGTTGTTTTGAAAAACATAGAATACATTGTTCAAAAAGGAGATAACCTTGGTAACATTGCTAAGAAGTTTGGTACTTCATTAACGGAGTTGAAACAATGGAATAAATTATCAACAACTAGTGTTGCGTTAGGAAAGACATTGATTGTTGCTAAGAATGAGCCTGCAATCAATACTTCATTAGCAACAGTAAATTCATTTAAAAAGGCTGATTCCTTTACTAAAGCGACCAAAGCTTCAGCGGATTATTATGTGCAAAAAGGAGATACTTTATATAGTATTGCTAAAAAATATCCAGGAGTTACGATTGCTGATTTGAAAAAATGGAATGATATAAGCAACGAAGGAATTAAACCTGGAATGAAGCTTAAAATAAACGGATAATCCTTTTAAATCTTTTATAAAAATGGGTTTTGTTTTGTAATTTTACAATTATGAACAAAGCCCATTTCTTATTTCTATTTATTTCATTACTCTTATTTTCTTGTAAAAATAAAGAGGACGATATGCCCAAGAAAACCACGGGTACTATCAACAGTATATCAATTGTTATTGATGATCAATTATGGAACGGTGAAGTAGGAGATAGCATTCGAAACAAGTTTGCCTCTCCTGTGATTGGGCTTCCACAAGAAGAACCTCTTTTTAACATCAATCAATATCCTGCTAAATTATTAGAAGGTTTCATGACGGATAGCCGCAATATTATTGTGGTTAAAAAAGAAGAGATTAATAAATTTGAAATTATTACGGATCAATATGCTTCTCCCCAAAATGTATTTCACATTTCAGGAAGAACTATAGCTGATATACTAAATATTTTAGAAAAACAAAGCGCTACTATAATTGCCGTTATTCGTCAAACTGAGATTGAAGAAAGTCAAAAGATAATCAGAAAATCGGTGCTTAACCCTGCGATTATCAACAATAAATTTCATATTGGTCTTGATGTGCCTTCGGACTATAAATATGCGCTCCATGAGGCTAGTTTTTTATGGTTTAAGAAGGAGATAATCAGTGGAAGTAGTAGTTTGTTGATTTATCAAGTGCCTATTCCACATGTTATCAATAAAAATAATTTGGTTTCCAATATTATTAGTATGCGTGATTCTATTGGACACCTATATATTCACGGAAAAGAGCATGATACGGATATGATGACTGAAGAAGCGTATGCCCCTTATTTTTTTAAGATAAAATTAGATGGTAAAACAGCCTATGAAATGAAAGGAACTTGGGAACTGAAGAACGACTTCATGTCTGGTCCATTTATTAATTATGCTATTGTTGATGAGGAATACGGTCGAATTTTAGTATTGGAAGGATTTTGTTATTCGCCTTCAAAAGAAAAAAGAGATTTGATGCATGAGTTGGAAGCTATTATTAAGTCTGTATCCATTGTAAAAAGATGAGGTTTTATACAACAAATTTTTCAAGAAAGAATTTCTTTTTTGTAGCAATGATTTTGTAATGCATTTAGATCTTGGTAATCTAAAATTTAACCCCTTTTTATAATATAGATAATCTCGGTTTTTTATTGTGCAGTCAGAACCTAGTATTACTGGACGGTTTGATAAAACAAATAACTCAATAGGTTCTAGAAACCTATTGAGTTTAAATTATAAATTACATATTCGTCAACCACCCTTGAGGATTAGCATAAGTCGTGTTCTGTAGAAGCAAAAACTTAATAACTGTCTTCCCGGTCTCTCCACTTGTTCGTATACGTCCAAGATTTTGTTTGATACTTACTTTATCTCCTTTGTTTACAGATACTGAACTTAAGTTTTGATAAACAGTAAAATAATCTCCATGCTGAATCATCACGGCTTTATTTACAGGCGATAAAATCATGACACTGGCTACTTCTCCCCCAAAAACAGCTCGCGCATTAGAACCTTCTTCGGTTGTGATTTCAACACCACTGTTGTGAATGACCAATGTGTTGTAAATAGGATGCGCTTGATCACCATATCCTAAGGAAACAAATCCTTTTTCGACTGGCCAAGGCAAACTCCCTTTGTTTGCTCTAAAACTATCTGCAATTAATTTTGCTTCAGGTGTCAACTCAATACGAGAGGAAGAAACTTCAGAACGAGAAACAACAGGTTCTTTAATCGCTACAACAGGCTCTTCTTTTTTTGAGGATTTAGACGATTTTGGGGCATTAGCAGCGGCAAGAGCGGCAGCTTTTGCTTTGGCTTCGGCAGCTAATCTTGCTTTTTCTGCCGCCGCCTTTCTATTAGCTTCAGCAATCGCTTCCCTAATCAAACGATCAATTTGTTTGTCAATATTTTTAGACTCACTTTGTTTTTTACGAATATCTGATACGATTCTATTTTTATCTTTTTTAATAGAATTAACTAATTTTTCTTGTTCTACTTTTTCTACTACAAGAGAAGCACGTTCTTTTCTGTTTTCTACAAGAAGTTTTTGTTTGACAACTTTTTGCTCATTTAATTTTTTATTAAATGCAATCAATTCGGTAGATTTCCCCTTAATTTCTTCCCCTTGTTCTTTACGGAAATTAGTGTATTGTTTTAAATATTGTACTCTTTTGAAAGCTTGTAAAAAATTCTCAGAAGACAAGATAAACATGGCACGGCTTTGTTCTGAACGACTTTTATAGGATTGCACTATTTTTTTAGCATAATCTTCTTTTAAAATCAACAACTCTCTATTGAGTTTATTGATTTTTAATTGATTTAAGTACATGTCGTTAGCAAGCAACTTGGTTTGTTTCTCAGTTGTGCTGATCAAATTTTCCTTCAGTCTGATTTTGTTTTTTTGAATCAAATATACATTCATCGCTGATTTTTCCTTGGATTTGACAGACTGTAACATCTTCTCATTGTCCTTAATCTCCCTTTGAATTTGGGCTTTGCGTTGCTCTAACTTTTCTTGTTGAGAAGATTGACTCCACAGGACAGAAGTCATGCATATTAAAACTAGGCTTAGAAAAAACTTTGGCATCTTGAAAATATATTTGTGCAAATTTAATTAATTAAAATTCTTTTGTAGCCATTTGGGACACTATATGGAAAAGAAAGTTCCTCATTAAAAGAAATCGAATCGTAATCCAAATTAATTTCGGTTTTCCCTTTATCCTGCGTTGCATTAATTTGTACTTTTTGAGGCATTAAAATTTCACTAAACAAATTAAAATTAGTGTATTGTATCTGAATTTTTCTAGCTTTATCCGTTTGAACTACTTCTTGCTTCTTCATTTTAAAATTAGCAGCATCTATGTAGAACGTTTTTTGAGTTGTATTGTTCGCTTTGTCATCCAATCGATACGTTTGTTCTTCCATCGTTTGAGTATATTTTCCTTTTCTTAAATCATCTAGTGATTCTCCCATCAGCATATTCTGAATTTTATCATAATTCAAATCAGTCCCTAAAAATTGACTCAAAGTACTAAAATCTCCTTCAAAATAAGTCCCTTTTATTTTTTCATAATAACTTACTGTCGTAGGTGTAATCGAGGCTTTGGCCATTGTAATCCCTAAAAAACGAATACTTACTAAAATTTGTTCATCTTTTTTGATTCGGATTTCAGCGGTTACATTTTGTGCTGTTTTTCCGTTGTCAAAACTGGCACTTGACTTGATATAAACGGTTTTAAAATCAGTTTTGTTAGTATACAACTTCTCAATTACTGCATTGTTTTTTAAACCAATAATTGGGGTTGCATCTGTAGACTGAACCAGTACTTGTTTTGATTTACAAGAAACAAAAGCAAGACTACTTACTAAAGTTAACAGAATGAAGGTTCTTTTGAGAAAATATTTTGTGTGCATTTTTTACTTTTTTAATAATTGATTGGCCTTAGAGAAATAAAATTCTTTTTTAGCATTATCTCCTAAGCCGTTGTAGGCTTCTCCTAATTGAATATTAAAATTAATTTCAAGATTCTTATCATCTACTACAAAATCCATACCCATTTCGAGTATTTCCATGGCTTTCTTGAACTGTTTGAGTTGGTTGTATGCCAAACCTGAGAAATAATAGAACTGAGGCTGATTAGGGAAAAAATCAATCAAATCAGAAGCTTTTTTGGAAACCAAACCAAATTTAGACGCATCAACATACGCTTGCAACAAAAGTAAGTTGTTGTCAACATCCATTTTATCAGTTTTACTATTCGATAATTCGTAATATTTTATGGCTTTATCAAATTCTTTTCTCGAATGATAAAATTTACCCACTTCTTTGGATACATCCACCTCTTTATCGGTATCAAAATAAGAAATCGCTTTTTCAACTTCCTTTTCATACTGCGGATTATTATTCACAAAAAGCAAAAACTCATTGAGAATACGGTGTTTTATTTTCGAGTCTACTTTGGTACTAGCCAAAACAATTTGCATTGCTTTGACTGCTTTATCACCTTCTTTATTTTCTAAATAATTTTTGAACAAGCTTACTTGTGCCCACTCTGAGGTAGGAACTTCAATTTCTAGTTGCCGAGCCGTTTCTAACACTTTATCAATCTGATTATTCTTAGAATAGAAATAAATCAAATTGACATAATTAGATTCCTCTTTTGGATTTTTTTTAATCTGTTCCAATAGACTTTGAATCTCTGTATTTTGGTATTTCCCTTGGGATAAGATCTGGATTTTATAAGATTCACGTCGGTCTGACTTGCCTACATTTTCATTCAGTTCATTAATTAATGCTAATGCTTTATCAAATTGAGCCGTATTCATATACAAAGAAGTCAAATCTTCTTTGAATTTAGGATCAAAAGAAATGAGTTTATTAATGGTAGCAATACCACCCAAATAATCTTTGGTTGCATAATTCACATCATAAATCCCCATCCAAAACCATTTATTTGTAGGATCAATCAGTGTTGCTTTTTCAAATGAAGATTGCGCATTTTTATACTTTTTTAATGCCAAATAATTTTTACCTAATTCAAAATGAATAGTCGCATTTTCAGGTTCTGATTTCAAACACTTTTCTAAAGAAAGGATGGCTTTATCATAGTTTTCAATTCCCTTTTGTTTTAAGGATTCATAAAAGTTGTCTTCAAATTTATCTTTATCGGTTTTTACATACTCTTTCTCTGTTTGTGCCAAAACAAAAGAAGTATTGCTCAGCAAAACAAAAAACAATAGCGATAAAACCAATTTTTTTATCATTTTAGTATAAACCACAAATTACACAAATTATTACAAATTTTGTTATCAATAAATTATAGTCATAAATTAACGAATTATTATAGATTTTAGACTTTAAGTTATTGACTTGATATGCCAGCTATATTTTATATCCTAAGAAAACCGCCTCAATTGTAACTTAAACAGCAATGATTTATGTGTTAAAAAACAACTAAATAAAACTATTCTAAAACCGAATAATCTCCAATGCTAACACTAGTAAAATTACCATCAAACTCAACGTGATTTCCAATCATGGCATTATCTAAATTGGCATTTTTAATATGAGCATGTGTTTGGATCAAGCTATTTTTAATGGTGCTATCACTTACATGAGAACCTTTCCCTAAGGACACGTTAGGCCCAACGGTTGCATTAATTAAAACGACATCTTCCCCAATAAAACAAGGAGGGATGATTGTAGCATTTTCTAATTTAGTATTTTGTGCTACTAAATTTTCACCATCAGATTGCAAAAAACCAAGCATTCTAGAATTTGTTTCGACTGTGACGTTTTTATTTCCACAATCCATCCATTCGTCAACACTTCCGGTTTTGAAAACTTTACCGTTAGCCATCATCGCTTTGATACCATCGTTGATTTGGTATTCTCCACCATTTTGAATATTGTTATCCAAGACTCCTTGCAATTCTTTTTTCAATTCGCCTACTTCTTTGAAATAGTAAATGCCAATAACAGCTCTATCACTAACAAACTCCTTAGGTTTTTCAACTAATTCAACTATTTCATCATTAGCATTCAATTTTACTACACCATAGGCTTCTGGTTCATCCACTTGTTTTACCCAAATCACGGCATCTGCAGCAGGATCCAAATCAAAATCAGCTCTGATCAATGTATCAGCATAAGCAATTACTGCAGGTCCAGACAAAGATTCTTTGGCACACATAATTGCATGGCCAGTCCCTAGAGGCAAATCTTGACGGTAAATAGAAGCTCTTGCTCCTAAACCTGTTGCTAGTTCTTCTAAACTTTTCACAACATCATCACCAAAAAAACCGGGATCGCCTAATACGAAGGCAATTTCTTCAATTGGTTCTTTCAAGATTTTAGCGATATCTTCAACTAGTCGGTGAACAATCGGTTTTCCAGCAACGGGAATTAAAGGCTTAGGAACTGTTAAACTATGTGGACGAAGACGTGAACCACGTCCTGCCATTGGAACTATTATTTTCATTATCTTTATTATTTAAACACTAAGGCACAAAGAATACACTAAGTGCACAAAGTTTTTTTATGATTATACTAAACTATTTTACCCCTGTACTTCCAAAACCACCAGCACCTCTGGAAGTTTCTGATAATTCTTCAACTGCTGACCATTCCGCACGTTCGTGTTTCGCGATTATTAGTTGCGCGATGCGTTCTCCGTTTTGGATTTCAAAAGCTTGATCGGATAAATTAACCAATATCACGCCTATTTCGCCACGGTAATCGGCATCTACAGTTCCAGGACTATTAAGTACTGTTATTCCGTTTTTAAAAGCTAAACCACTTCTTGGTCTTACTTGTGCTTCAAAACCTATTGGTAATTCAATAAAAAGCCCTGTTTTAACAATTGTTCTTTCTAAAGGTTGTAATGTAATGCTTTCGACTAAATTAGCCCTTAAATCCATTCCTGCTGAAGCTATCGTTTCATAACTTGGTAAAGCATGTTGGGATTTGTTGATAATGTTTATTTTCATTCGGATTTGGTTTTTCGATTCAAAATCGTAGTTAAAGTTTCTTTTTCATTGTAATAAATAAAATATAAAAAGAGGAACAACAATCCTATTCCAACAAAATAATTTTCTCTAAACTTATAAAAAGAAATGACCGAAAATAAGATGGACATCCCTAGATAACTCCCTATTTTTTTGAAGTCATAAGGAATAGGATAATATTTATTTCCTAAATAATAAGAAATTAACATCATGCTTCCATATGCCGCTAGTGTTGCGATAGCTGAACCCATATAACTCATAGATGGAATTAGTAAAAAATTTAGAATCAACGTGATTATTGCACCTGCTATGGAAATATATGCTCCAATGTATGTTTTGTCAATCAATTTGTACCAAACGGAAAGATTTGTATAAATTCCTAAAAAAAAATTAGCCAGAATAATTAATGGAACGACTTTCATCGCCACCCAATATGAGGAATCACGAATCATCAAGAATTTAAACAAATCAGCAAAAACAATTACCGTTAAAAGAATAAACGAACCGAAGATCACAAAATATTTTGTCACCATAGCATACGTATTTGGTGCGTTTTTATCAGAAGCATGACTAAAGAAAAAAGGCTCTATTCCAAGCGTATAGGCAGTACGATATAAAACCATAAACAACCCTAATTTATAACAAGCAGAATATACTCCTACTTCGGCTTCAGCGATTTTAGCTGGAAGTAATTTAGCCAATAGAATTTTATCAAATTGTTCGTTAATTGCAAATGCTATTCCAGCGACCATAATAGGTAATCCATAATGCATCATTTTTTTCCAAAGTACAAAATCAAATTTCCATTTTAAGAATACATAATCTGCTGATAAAACAATAAATGTGAGTAAACTGGCTATGATATTGGCTAAGAAAATATAGCCAATTTCAAAATTATCAATATATAATGAACTAACAAAACTGTTTGGATTTGAATGAATTAATTTTGGGAAATAAAGCAAAAACAAAACGCTCAATATTAAGTTTACCAAAACATTTCCAATTTTAATGATAGCATAAACCATTGGTTTTTGATACGCTCTTAACTTAGAAAAAGGAATGATAACCAAAGCATCAAGTGCTAGGATCCAAATAGTATAGGTAATATACTGTGAATCTATTCCTGACCAATTTGCCAATGTCGTACGGAACAATAATGCTATGAATAAAAAAATAATAGTAGTCCAAAATATAGAAATCATTGAGGTTTCAATGACTGACTTTTTATTAGTTTCATTATTGTAAAACCTAAAAAAAGCGGTTTCCATACCATAAGCAAGAATAACATTGAAGAAAATCATCCAAGCAAAAATAATAGACACCTTACCATACGCTGCTTTTGGCAGTAAATTAGTGTAGAGTGGGACAAGCAAAAAACTGAACATTCTAGGCAACACTGTTGCCAATCCATAAATTGCTGTTTGTTTAAAAAGTTTTTTATATAATCCCAAAATGGTATGTCTATTAATTTCAGAAAACAAAAATAACCAATTCTTTTATTTAATCGTTCAAGCGAATACAATCATTAGTTATCTTTTTTATAAACAAATAAAATAAAGTGCTATTTTGAATTCAAAAAATAAAAAAATCGACAAGAACATAATAAAGAAAATAAAGAAAGAGGCTGTCTCACAACTTGTGAAACAGCCTCTTTTAATAAAATCTATTATTTTTTATCCGTTCAAAGCTTCAGCTCCACCAACAATCTCAAGGATTTCGTTAGTAATAGCAGCTTGACGTGCTTTGTTATATGTCAATTTCAATTGATTTCTCAACTCAGTTGCATTATCAGTTGCTTTATGCATTGCAGTCATACGAGCTCCATGTTCAGAAGCAAAAGAATCACGAATTCCTTTGTATAATTGAGTTTTCAATGATTTAGGAATCAAAGTCAATACAATTTCTTCTTTAGATGGTTCAAAAATATAGTCTGCAGGCGCGATATTCAAATCAGATTTAACTGGTGCCAAAGGCAAAAATTGTTCAACTTGAACGATTTGAGTAGCAGCATTTTTGAATTGATTGTAAATTAATTCAATTTTGTCATACTCACCAGAAACGAATTTTTCAGTTAAAGTGTCAGCAATAGCAGCAACGTTATCAAATGTTAAATCATCAAAAACACTACTTTCATTAGCAATAACTGAACTTGTTTTAGTTAAAACATCATTTCCTTTTTTACCTATAGCAAAAATATCAACTTGTTTCCCCGCGTAAAATTCAACACGACTTTTTGCTCCTTTTATTACATTGGTATTAAAAGCACCACATAAACCTCTATTTGAAGTAATGGCAACAACTAATACTTTTTTTACCTCACGTTGTGTAGTAAATTCACCTCCTGCATCACCTTCAAGTGTAGCTGAGAGACTTTGTAATAATTCAGTTAATTTTTCGGCATAAGGGCGCATCGCAGTGATTGCATCTTGTGCTTTCTTTAGCTTTGCTGCAGAAACCATTTTCATTGCCGATGTGATTTGCATCGTTGATGAAACGGAAGTAATTCTATTACGGATTTCCTTTAAATTTGCCATTATTTGTGTAAAAGTTATAAGTTAAGTGTTATGAGTTAGAAGGTTTCTCCTAACTCATAACTTCTAACTTCTAATATTAGTTATATTTCGCTGATACTTCTTTTGCTACAGTTTCGATTACATCAGTAATATCATCTGTCAATTTACCTGCTTTTAAAGCATCAAGAGTCGCTCTGTGTTTTGTGTTCAAGAAAGATAAAAAGTCTTTTTCAAATTCTTTTACTTTGTTCACAGGAACATTTCTCAATAAGTTTTTAGAACCAGCGTAAATAATAGCCACTTGGTCTTCAACAGTATAAGGGTCATTCAAACCTTGTTTCAAGATTTCAACGTTTCTTCTTCCTTTTTCAATTACGTTCAAGGTAACTGCATCAAGATCAGAACCAAACTTAGCAAACGCTTCCAATTCACGGAATTGTGCTTGATCTAGTTTTAAAGTACCTGATACTTTTTTCATTGATTTAATTTGAGCGTTACCACCCACACGAGATACAGAGATACCTACGTTGATCGCTGGACGTACACCTGAGTTAAACAAATCTCCATCAAGGAAAATTTGTCCGTCAGTAATAGAGATAACGTTTGTTGGGATATAAGCAGAAACGTCACCAGCTTGCGTTTCGATAATTGGTAATGCTGTTAATGAACCACCACCTTTAACGATTCCTTTTAATGAATCGGGTAAATCATTCATGTTTTTAGCAATTCCATCATCAGCAATTACTTTACAAGCACGTTCTAATAAACGACTGTGTAAGTAAAAAACGTCACCAGGGTAAGCTTCACGTCCTGGAGGTCTTCTTAATAAAAGAGATACCTCACGGTAAGCAACAGCTTGTTTAGATAAATCATCATAAACAATTAATGCTGGACGACCTGAATCTCTGAAGTACTCACCAATTGCAGCACCTGCGAAAGGAGCGTACACTTGCATTGGAGCTGGATCAGATGCATTTGCAGCAACGATAACAGTATAAGCCATTGCACCTTTTTCTTCTAACATTTTAGCAATACCTGCTACAGTAGAAGCTTTTTGTCCAATTGCAACATAGATACAGAAAACTGGTTTCCCTGCATCATAAAATTCTTTTTGATTTAAGATCGTATCGATACAAACTGTTGACTTACCAGTTTGACGGTCACCAATAACCAACTCACGTTGTCCACGACCAACTGGGATCATAGCATCTACTGCTTTTACACCTGTTTGTAATGGTTCAGTAACTGGTTGACGGAAGATAACTCCAGGAGCTTTTCTCTCTAATGGCATCTCGTATAAGTCTCCACCAATTGGTCCTTTTCCATCGATAGGAAAACCAAGAGTGTTTACTACACGTCCTACCATTTGCTCACCTACTTTAAGAGAAGCAATACGTTGTGTTCTTTTTGCAGTTGAACCTTCTTTGATTCCAGTAGATGGTCCTAAAAGTACCACACCTACGTTATCTTCTTCAAGATTCAATACAATAGCCTCAAGACCATTTTCAAATTCTACCAACTCTCCGTATTGAACATTTGAAAGCCCGTAAATACGAGCAATACCATCTCCAACTTGAAGTACGGTTCCTACTTCCTCTAGCGTAGCGCCAGATTCAAAACCTTCTACTTGCTTTCTTAATATTGCTGAAATTTCAGCAGGTTTGATTTCCGCCATCTTAATTTATAATTTAGACACTTAAATGTGCAATAAAACTAGTTACTTAACTCTCTTTTTAATCCTTGTAATCTGTTAGCTACCGAAGCATTGTACTGCTGATCGCCTATTCTTAAGATAAAACCTCCAATGATAGAAGGATCTACATTACTTTCAATTGTAATTTTTTTATCTGAAAGTGTTGCAATTTTAGCCAAAACTTTAGCTTCAAGTGCAGCATCCATAGGGAAAGCTGTAGTTACTTTTACAACTTGAACACCAATGCTTACATCAAATAATTTACTGTATTCTTGAGCAATAGCGCCAAGAATTTCAAATCTTTTGTTTTCAAATAATAAATGAAACAACCCTTTAGTAACTCCATTCACATCAGCGAAAACTTCTAATAATACTGATTCTTTTACATCAACAGTAGTAGTTGGGTTTTGAATAAATGTACTCAATTCCAAATTACCCTCGATTGTTGAAGCAATAGATTTCATATCCTTATTAACTACATCGGCAATACCTATTGAGTTTGCTAAGTCTAAAATAGCTTTTGCATAACGAATTGCTGCTCTTGTACTTGCCATAATGATTAGTTTATCTTTACATCACCTAACATTTTCTCAACTAATTTAGTTTGAGCTTCTTTGTTAGATAATTCATCTTTCAATAATTTCTCTGCAATGTTCAATGATAAAGTTGAAACTTGAAGTTTCAATTCAGCCATAGCTGCATTTTTTTCGCTTTCAATAGCTGCTTTAGCTTGCTCGATCATTTTTTGACCTTGCACTTGTGCTTCAGTTTTTGCATCTGCAACCATTTTCTCCTTCATTTCGCGAGCATCTTTAAGCATGTTGTCACGCTCTAATCTTGCTTCTTGCAATATACGTTGGTTATCAGCTTGCAAATTTTTCATTTCGTTTCTAGCATTTTCAGCAGAAAGTAATGCGTTTTTGATTCCTTCTTCTCTATCATTTACTGCATCAAGAATAGGCTACCACGCGAATTTTTTTAACAAAAGTATTAATCCAACAAATATTAAAATTTGCCAAAAAAACAAACCAAACTCAAACTGATTTATTAACTTTTCCATTGTATATAAGTATAAATTTTATATTCTAAATTTTAATCTAATTGCAAACCGCAATCTAATGTTTTAATTTTAAAAACAATAGTTACAACCAACCGTTGCAACTATTGTCTTTTTGTTTTAATTACGATGCGAATAAAGCAGCGAAACCAATACCTTCAATAAGTGCAGCAGCAATAAGCATAGCTGTTTGGATTTTTCCTGAAGCTTCTGGCTGACGAGCAATTGCGTCCATTGCTGAACTACCAATTTTTCCAATACCTAAACCTGCTCCGATAACGATTAATCCAGCTCCAATAATTTGTGGAATTTCCATGATATATATATTAAAAATTAAACATTCAATTTGTAGGGAGAAGTGATGTGTTATTAGTTATAGGTTAAGTCTGTGGGACTTCTAACTTTTAACTTCTAACGCCTAACCTTTCCTAGTGTGCTTCATCATGATGATGCTCTTCTACAGCAGAACCGAAGTAAAGTGCCGATAACATCGTGAAGATATACGCTTGTAAAAAAGCAACTAATATTTCAAGAATTGAAAGCAAGAATGACAATCCAAATGACAAACTACTTCCGATCCAGCTTTTAAAGATAAACATTAAACCAATGATACTCATCAATACAATGTGTCCTGCAAAAATGTTTGCATACAAACGAATCATTAACGAGAATGGTTTGATGAAAATCCCTAGCAATTCAATAGGTGCTAAAATAATACGCATTGGTTTTGGCACACCTGGCATCCAGAAGATGTGTCCCCAATAATTTTTATTAGCTGTTAGGTTTGTAATTAAAAAAGTTAAAAAAGCTAGCGAAAATGTAACCGTTAAGTTTCCTGTTGCATTAATACCTAGTGGCATTAACCCTAAAATATTTAAAAACAAAACAAAGAAAAATATTGTTAATAAATAACTCATGTAGTTTTTATACTTTTTCTCACCAATATTTGGAATTGCAATTTCGTCACGTACATATAATACAATAGGCTCAAAAATACGACCAACACCTGAAGCTATACCACCATTTTTAGTATATGATTTAGCTAAACTACTAAACAATAAGAACATTAATAAAGCAGCAAAGAAAATTGAAACTACTGTTTTTGTGATTGAAAAATCAAGTGGACGAACATTTGAAGGGAAACCAGTTTCTTCATTTTCATTTATCTCACCAGAAGCATCAGTTCTATAGATCTTACCATCATGGTGACTTAAAACATAATATTTACCTTTCGATTCTACTACTCCGTTTTCATGATGAAAGGCTGCAGAAGAAAAAATATGAAAACCTTCATCAAATAAGATTACTGGCAAAGGAAATCCCCAGTGCTCTCCACTTTCATCATCTTGAGTTAATGAAAAGTGGTGCGAATCTAAAACGTGATGGCTTACAAAGGCTTTAATTTTTGACTTTACATCTGTAGGCTCTGCATGAGCTCCTTTATGGTGTCCTTCTGATACTACTTCATGAGCAAGTTCTGTTTGTACTTGCAAAGAATCAACTTCAGAATTTGCTACACTTCTTAGAGGAAGACACGCTACTAAAACTACTAATATAAATCTAAGCGGTTTGATTAAAATCACCATAACTGTTAAATATGTTATTTTTACGTTTCTAAATTTTGGTGCAAAGGTACATTTTTTATTAATATCCGAAAGAATATAAAAAAAATATTTTGAGGTTTCGTCAATTTGCAGTCTATTTATTCTTTTTCGTTTAAAATTCTTATAGTTAGAATCGTTTCTATTGCTAAAAAGAGAATAAACATCATAAAATAATTAATTTTCTCAATCGTGTTTTCAAAGGGCTCCATTTTTAGAATCGGCTTTAGAAGAATATAACAAAAAACTAATTTAAGATTCGTTACTAATAAAAATGACATTCCAACATTATCAAAACTTCTACTTTTTACTTCCAATAGTATGATGAAAACAAATACTGATAAACCATAAAAAACAAGATAAAGAGTCATTAATGAATAAAAAAATCCATCATCATTAATCTTAAATAACCAAAAAAGTGATTGATGTACAATAAATGCAAATAGAGATAGAACAGATAAAAAAAGTATGGGTTTATATTTGTTTAGAATCATACATAGGTATTTGTACTAATAAAAGATGGAATTGACCCATCCTTTATCCGTACGTTTTATTCCGATTTACCAATTTCGTTTACTTGTCTTATCACATTATATAATGCTAAGACAACGCCTACCATAACCAATATTTTGTTATAATAAAATTTTGGGTTTGGATGATTTTCATCTAACCAATCCCCTAAATAGGAGAACAAAAATATAATTATTCCCATTTGAATGGGAATATTAATAAGTGCAATCCACTTACTTGATCTCTTTTTTTGAGGTTTTTTCTCCATCAGTAAGCATGAGTTTTTCTATGTTTTGTTTCATTACGCAGGAAGCACTAAATTCAGCTCCTGGTTCAACTGATAATTTAGCAACGATGACTTCTCCGTGAATTTTCGCTTTGGATTTCACATTCAAAATTTCAGCAACTTGAATTTTACCCCTAAACGTTCCTTCTATATCTACATTTTTGCATATAATGTCTCCAGTTATAATTCCCGAAGGACCAATAACTAATTTGGCAGTCGACTCAAAATTACCGATTAATTCTCCATCTAATCTAAAATCAGCTTGAGAAACAATATCTCCTTTAATAATTGTTCCTTCAACAATTCTATTGGTTTTTCCTAAAACATCGGTATAGGGTTTTGATTTTTTATCAAACATATTTATTGTTTTTTTGAAGCTAAATAGTCTTCAAGATTTTTTTTAATTTGTACCACTTTATAATTCTCATTGGACAATACAATGGCAGGTTCCTCAATTTTATAATCTTTGTTTTCTTTTAAAAGAGCGCTAACCACCTTAGCATATTCTTCTGAGTTAGAACCTTGTATTACTAAGAATTTTTCGTTCTCTTTATATCCTTCAAATGAGTATTTTAATATTGTATTGTATGCACTAGCAATAAATTTCTTTATTTTCTCCTCCATAACTTTCATCTTGGTTTCTTCTGCTTTTGAAAGTTTATACAAAATTTTCCAGTTTTTAGATTCCTCATTGTTAAAATTCAATTTCTCTAATATAGGAATTTGAGTGTTAACAATTTCTAATGATTGTTTGCCTTCTTCACTGTTTGGATAATTATCCGCAACATATTGCAATGCATTTTTATACGCAATCACGCCTCTTAATCGCCCAATAGCATTAGCTCTTAATAATTCAAATTTAGAAACTATTTCATCTCCTGAAAATTGATTAATTAACAGATTTGTTTGCTCTAAAACCTCTTCAAATTTTTCTTCCTCATATAAAGCATAAACGCGTTCATACACTTTTTCAGGAGAATCATTAACCAATTCAGCTGCTGCTGAATTCCCAATAATTTGTGCATAACGGGAAGTAGGAAACTGTGTTAAAATAGTGTTTTTTATTTCGGCTGCTTTACTATTATTTGTGATTTGATATATTTTATACAAATTGTAAAGACTTGGAAGTACTAATTTTTCCTCAGGGTTTTGACGTAATAACTGTTCTAGTTTGTTAATCGCTAAAGGATATTCTTTGAATTTTTCTTTATAAATAACACCCAATTGATAATAGGCAAAATTACGTTCTTTATGAATACTGTCTTTTTCTTTTTGAGTTGAAGGAAGTTGCTTTACATAGAAATCAGAGGTGTATTCTGCAATTATTTCATCGGCTTTGTTTTTTTCTTCAACAACTTGATCTTCTTCATTGGTGACAGCGTTATCTGCTAATTGAGCATTAGAATCTGATCCTATACGCCAATTTCCACCTAAAGAACGGGAACCCCAATTGCTTTTAAAAGCTAATTTACCAAACGAAACCGTATTGGAATTGTAAAAATAGAAAAGTGTTGCCGTTTGATTACCGCCTATTGATGGAGGTAATACAGTTGCTTTTGGTTTAGGTAAATTTGAATCTGAAACGGCTACATCATTTGTAGTTGATTTGCCATTATTTTCGATGTTCTTTTGAATCTGTAATTGCTTTTCATAAGCGATTCTTTTTTCTTCATCTACTTTTTTAAGCTTCACGATGTAATCTTCAAAATAAGAAACTCGTTCAGGATCTGACATTGAAAAAACTTTGATAATACTATCATTCCTTTTTGCAATGGCTTCATATAAAATAACATCATCTAAATCTTTTCGAACTTTAGCAATATGAATATGTTCTCTACTTTTTTGATTTAATTTAGTCAAAGTACTATCATAGTATTTTGCTGCCATAGGATACTTTGCTTTTCGAAAATACATATTAGCAATATTGCGATAATTAGAAGCTACTAAATATTGATCTGATTTTGCTTTTTTTAATGAAGTATTATAATAATGTAAAGCTACTTTTTGATTGTCTTGTTTGTCATAAAAAAGTCCCATTTGATGATTCAATACATCTAGAAAAGGGCGGTTTTCACGATCTTTTAATAATTTTTCAAAGGTCTCTAAGAATACCAATGTATCTCCAGTGTTAAAATCAAACAGTTGTGCTTTTTTAGCTTGTGCCTGAATAACATACTTTCTTTCTGCTTTACGATTCATTTTAATAACTGACTCGTATTCATAGATTGCACTATCTTTTTTTCCAAGCTCTTCATATAATTGCCCTAAAATAAATCGATAACGGGCTCTTTGATAATTATTGCGCGTTTGATTTTGTGCCAAATTTAAATGAATTAAAGCACTATCTTTTACCCCAATATTTAAATATGCCTCGGATAATAAGGCGTTTGCATCTGACTGAAGTTGTTTGCTTAAACCCGATTTTCTATATTTAAGGAATATTATTTTTTTATAGACTGGTTTATTATCAATTAATAATCGCTTCATGTTTTTTGCTACAAGGCCATCATTTCCAAGACGCATATTTGTTTTTTCACGCCAAATTTTAGCCTCGTAAATGCGGCTGCTATTAGGGTATTTATACAATATATAGTTGAAAGCATCCAATGCAGGAATAAATCGCTGGTCGTAATAACGTGATTTTCCTAATAATAAATACGCCTCATCAGTCTGGAAGTTTTTTTCCATTCCATCAATATTCATCGAATGTTTCTGAATGGCTTTGGTTGCTTTTTTTTCTGCCAACTCAAAATCGGCATTTTTAGTTTTCGTAGCAACATTATCATCTTCCTTGAATTGCATTTTTTCAATTGGCAATAGCTTCCAGAAATTATCGGTGTCATCCGAACTTACCCCAATCACTCCTTTGTCTAGACCAATTTGGCCATTATATAAAATATTATATTTCGTACTTAAAGCATGTGAATTTCTTGATAAAAAAGAATCCCTTTTAGTAGAGCAAGCTACCAAAAGAAAAAGAAGTCCCAATGAAAAAGAAGAATTAATTATGTTGGTTTTCAATTGTATCTGTTTTTGTATCAATTAACTTCTAAAATACTTATTTTAGTATAATGACTGGTAAAAATACGTTTCTTTTTGAAATATAGAAATTTATCTCTGGAAAAAACATCTGTATCCTGCTTTAATCCCAACACTTCAAATGAATTAAATGTCTTCAAAGCGTCAAAAAATAAAAAATAAATACCGTTCCATCAAAAAAATTCAAGCTTAATCGGCTTCATTTATTTCGGGTTTCCTACTTTTGTAAAAAAAAATATTCAGATGCCTTCATTTTTAAAATTAATTATAAAAGAAGTAAAACGTGAAACCGCTGCTGCTGTTTCCATTCTTTTTAATGTTCCTGAAGAATTAAAATCTAATTATACTTTCCTTGCAGGACAATACCTCAATTTAAGATTAACATTAGACGGGAAAGAAATTCGTAGAGCCTACTCCATCTGTTCTTCACCAGAAAGCGGTGAATTACGTATCGCTGTAAAAGCAGTAAAGGACGGTGCTTTTTCGCAATTTGCCAATACAAAACTAAAAGCTGGGGATGCTCTTGAAGTAGGGAAACCAGAAGGGAAATTTACTTTTGAACCTGAAGCCGACAGACAAAAAAACTACATCGCTTTTGCATCAGGTAGTGGAATTACACCTGTATTATCCATTATAAAATCAGTATTAAAAAGCGAACCTAAAAGTTCTTTTGTTCTTGTCTATGGCAATAAATCTCCAGAAGAAACAATATTTCATCAAGAATTACATGATTTGCATTTACAATATGTAAGTCGTTTTTTTGTGGATTATGTGTACAGCCAAATAAACGTTGAAAATGCATTATTTGGTCGTATTGATAAATCTGTGGTAAATTTTGTTTTGAACAACAAACACAAAGAATTGGATTTTGAAAAATTCTATTTGTGTGGTCCTGAGGAAATGATCAATACGGTTTCGACTGTCTTGAAAGAGAAAAACGTAAAAGAATCTGCAATTCAGTTTGAACTTTTTACTGCTTCTTCTCAAGAAATTGAAATTAAAGATTCGCTTGACGGACATTCAAAAATCACCGTTATGGTCGATGATGAAGAAACGACTTTTGAAATGTCACAAAAACAAACCATTCTTGAAGCTTCATTAAAAAAAGGAATTGACGCTCCTTATTCTTGCCAAGGGGGTATTTGCAGTAGTTGCTTGGCCAGAGTAACGGTTGGTACCGCCGAAATGAAGAAAAACTCAATTTTGACCGATAAAGAAATTGCCGATGGTTTGATTTTAACCTGTCAAGCACATCCAACATCTGAAACGATTTACATCGATTTTGATGATGTATAGATTATTCAGGTTCTAAGAATCTAAGGTTCTGAGGTACTAAGATGTAAAATTGTTAATGAATTACTTTTTGTCTTAGTACCTTAGAACCTCTCTTCTCAAATCGCCTCAAACAACTTTCCGGGCAATGGACGAATAACCCCTTTGAGTTCCATATTGAGTAACAAACCAGAAATGCGATAAATAGGAAATTCACAGTGTAACGCAATCACGTCCATTAATTCTTTCCCTGTATTTAAAAGATAATCATAGACTTTTTGTTCATCATTATCAAGAGTAACAAACAGTTGTTTTTGTACTGGTTTAGTCTTTTCTTTAATATCCCAATTCAATATATAAATCAAATCAGCGGCATTCGTGAGGACATGTGCTTTTTGAATTTTTATCAAATGGTTGCAGCCTTGACTGTATTTATCAGTTACTCTTCCTGGAACGGCAAATACATCTCGATTGTAATCACTTGCCATGTTTGCTGTAATCAAAGATCCGCCTCTTTCAGCTGACTCAATAACAATGGTTGCTTCAGTCATTCCAGCCACAATACGATTGCGACGTACAAAATTTTCTTTGTCTGGATTAGTCGTACTCCAAAACTCTGTCATAAAACCACCGTTTTCTTCCATTTTCGCAACATATTTTTTATGAGGCTTGGGATAAATTTGATTCAACCCATGAGCCACCACTCCTATCGTTTGTAAATTGTGATCCATCGCTAATTGATGTGCTACAATATCCACTCCGTAAGCAAAACCACTTACAATAACAGGGTTTAAAGGTGCTAAATCCTCAATTAGTTTTCGACAAAATTCAGTTCCATAAGAGGTGATTTGGCGGGTTCCTACAATGCTAATTAGTTTTCGGTTAGTCAAATCGATATTCCCCGAAGAAAACAACAAAACAGGACTATCAAAACAATGTTTCAATCGCTCAGGATACTCTTTATCTTGAAAAAATTGAATTTTTATATTATTTGCCCTAATAAATGCTAACTCTTTTTCGGCTTTTTCGAAAACGGTTTTATTTTGAAGACTCTTCAATAATATACTTCCTACTCCATCAATGGTAGCGAGTTGTTGCGGCTTCGAGTTGAACACTTTTTCGGCCGTTCCGCAATGTGTAAGTAATTTTTTGGCCATAATATCGCCCACTCCATCGATTCTTTGAAGCGCTAAAACGTAAAATAATTCTTGATCTGTCATGCTAATGAATTGTGTCTGAAAAGTATAAAAAAATACTGTGATTGTTAATAAAAATTGTGAATAAAATTTTGATAACTATTTTCATTGTATAACTTTGTAAGTATGAATATCGAACATTACATTGCCCAGCTTTTATACCGTCACCAATGCGTTAGCGTTCCTGGTTTTGGTGCTTTTTTGACTGAAATTCAATCCGCAAAATGGGTTGAAAGTTCTCATTCATTTTTTCCTCCCAAGAAATTGATTTCTTTTAATACTAACATTAAAAATAATGATGGATTATTAGCCAATCATATTGCTAACGCTGAGAATACTTCCTATAGTTATGCTGTAAGCGCTATTCAACATGAAGTATTGAATTGGAAAAAAGCAATTGAGCAAAATGGCGTGCTTAATTTGAAAAACATCGGTGAACTAAGTTCAAATACTGAAGGATATGTTGTTTTCAAACCTTTGGATCAACACAACTACTTACCAACTTCGTTTGGATTGAGCTCGTTTATTTCTCCTTTAATCAAAAGAGAAGTAATACAACAAATTGAAACTATAGAAGAAAAAGAAGTTTTTCATTTTGAACCTGAATACAACAACCGTTCGTACTTGAAATACGCTGCTATTTTTGTTCTTGGGATAGGATTAATGGGAACCGTAGGATATCCATTGTATCAAAATGAAATGGCAAATCAAAAAACGCTGGTTGAAAAATCAGTTCAAAAACAAGTTGAAACTAAGATTCAAGAAGCTACTTTTTTTATCCAAAATCCGCTACCAGCAGTAACGCTTTCCATCAAAGAAACTAAAATGTCTTACCATGTAATGGCAGGTGCTTTTAGAGAGGAAAGAAATGCTGATAAAATATTCAATCGCCTATCTAATTTAGGATACAAAGCCAAGAGAATTCCTCAAAACA
Source organism: Flavobacterium sp. (assembly GCF_049590715.1). Taxonomy (GTDB): domain Bacteria; phylum Bacteroidota; class Bacteroidia; order Flavobacteriales; family Flavobacteriaceae; genus Flavobacterium. The sequence continues at coordinate 19,332 of NZ_JBAWDL010000005.1, read as the reverse complement.
AACACGGTTTATACCCTGTTCTTTACGGAAGCTATGCTACTTTCTCAGAAGCTGAACAAGCGAAAAAAGAAATACAAGAAAAAGACAATCCCGAAGCTTGGCTATTGATTGAATCTTTATAATACCTTCTAAATGACCCAAAATAACAAAACTTATTTTGGGTTTTTTATGCTATTATGTTTTTAAATACCACAACTACCATTTAAATCATATTTGATAGCCTAAAAATAATCAAAACCGTATAAATATAGGTTTCTAAAAAGTGAATAAAAATATTTTCAAAAGCGAATTTTACATCAAAAAATAAGTATTTTTACGAAATAGATTTTTATAAAAATTAAACAATTAATACTATAGAAAGCTCTAGTTATGAGTTTTTTAAGTGAATAAGATAACATCCATTAATGAAAGAAAAGGTAAAAGAGACGATGAGTACAGAGAAAGAAGCCAAATTAAAAGCGTTACAACTAACGCTAGACAAATTAGACAAAACCTACGGAAAAGGTACGGTTATGAAAATGGGAGACAAGGCGATTGTGGAGGTGGAGACCATTTCGTCTGGTTCATTAGGAATTGATTTAGCATTAGGAGTAGGTGGGTACCCTAGAGGACGTATCATTGAAATCTACGGACCGGAATCTTCTGGAAAAACGACTTTGACACTTCATGCTATTGCTGAAGCTCAAAAAGCCGGTGGAATTGCAGCTTTTATTGATGCGGAACACGCTTTTGATAGAGGTTATGCTGAGAAATTAGGGGTAGATATCGAAAACTTGATCATCTCACAACCTGATAATGGGGAACAAGCTTTGGAAATTGCTGAGAACTTAATTCGTTCAGGAGCGATTGATATTGTGGTTATTGACTCCGTTGCTGCTTTGACTCCTAAGAGTGAGATAGAAGGCGAAATGGGCGATTCTAAAATGGGATTACACGCTCGTTTGATGTCACAAGCTTTGCGTAAATTAACAGGGACAATCAGCAAAACAAATTGTACGGTTTTCTTCATCAACCAGTTGAGAGAGAAAATTGGTGTGATGTTTGGAAATCCTGAAACAACTACGGGTGGTAACGCCTTAAAGTTTTATGCATCAGTACGTTTAGATATTCGTCGATCTACTCAAATTAAAGACGGTGACAACGTTTTAGGAAATAGAACAAAAGTTAAAATCGTTAAAAATAAAGTTGCACCACCATTTAAAACAGCTGAATTTGACATTATGTACGGTGAAGGTGTTTCTAAAACAGGAGAAATTCTGGATTTAGCGGTGGAGTTTGAAATCGTTAAAAAATCAGGTTCATGGTTTAGCTACGGTGATACAAAATTAGGACAAGGTCGTGATGCTGTGAAAACATTAATCAAAGACAATCCTGAATTAGCAGACGAACTAGAAGTGAAAATTAAAGCTAGAATCAAAGAACTAGCAGATGCTTAATTAGCACTTTTAGAAAATATAGAAAATGCCCGAAATTGATTTTTCGGGCATTTTTTTTTAACTTTAAATATCATTTTAAATAATTGACGCAACCTTTTTTATCTGTTTTCATCTTATGTAAAATATCATGAAGTTATTAACCTATAAAATTTGAAAAATGAAAAAGATCTTATTATTTTTAGTCCTAATGATTGCCAGTACTAGTTGTAGTCTTGATAAAGACAATCATGACACTGACACCTACACCTATAGCTCACTACCGATTGAAAGTTACGAACTACCCGATACTTTTACTCTTGGAGAAACTTATGAAATTAAATTAAAATACCAAAAACCAACTGCTTGTCATTTATACCAAGGTATTTATTACGATAAAAACCTAAATACTAGAACGATTGCTATTCAGGCTGCAGTGAAAGATAACGAACAGTGTACTCAAGAGGTTCCACCATTATCTGAAGTATCTTTTAATTTTGTAGTTAGCAATACCGGTTCGTATATATTCAAATTTTACAAAGGAAAAGTAGATGGCGAAAATGTATTTGAAGAAGTAGAAATTCAAGTAGTTGAATAACCAATAGCAATTTTCTGTGGTATTAGAAGAACTCATCAGTGAATGTAAGAAAAGCAACCCCAAAGCTCAAGAACAATTGTATACATTGTTTGTTAAGAAGTTCTTTGGGGTTTGTTTGAAATACTCTAGCAATTATGCTGATGCTCAGGATAATTTGCAAGATGGGTTTTTAATTATTTTTAGAAAAATAGAACAGTATAGTGGCAAAGGTTCCTTTGAAGGTTGGTGCAAACGAATTATGATTAACAATGCGCTTCAAAAATTCAAAGGTATTCGGTACATGGAAGTCTTGAACGAATCTGTCCCTGAAGAAGTCGTGGAAATTGAAGACGAAACCGTTCCACTAGATTATTTGATGCAAATCATTCAAGAACTACCTCACCAATATCGAGTCGTATTTAGTCTATACGTTTTAGATGGTTACTCTCATCAAGAAATTAGTGAAACCCTCTCTATTTCGACAGGAACTACCAAATCAAATTTGCATAGAGCGAGACTTATTTTGAAAGAAAAAATAGAAAACAGAACAGATAACCATCAAGAATCATCGGCAACATGAAAGAGAAAAAAAATATCGACCGATTGTTTCAAGAACAATTAAAAGACTTTGAGGCTACGCCCAATAATCAAATTTGGCTCAACATTGAAGCTGAACTGAAGAAAGACAAGAAAAAAAGACGCATCATCCCTTTATGGTTTCAATATTCTGGAATTGCTGGGGCTTTAATTTTAGGGCTTTTTATAATGAAAACTGGATTCCAAAAAGAGGTATTACCCACCAACACTTCTGTTGTAAAAAGTCAGGACACTAATCAATCACGAAGTATCGATAACGAAACTTCTATAAAAAAAGACGTCAAAATAATTGAAGAAGAAGCAATGGTTATCAAAGAAATAATTCCTTCAAAAAAGAATTCAAAACAAAATAATCTACGTTCAATTTCCCAAAAATATAAAGAGAAAAACACCTATTCCTTTACTAAAAAAGAGAATATACAAGAGATAAAAAACAATCCGATTGTTCATCAACAAGCTTCGCAATTGGCAGAAAACAAATCAACAAACAAACAATCTTTAGGTAATTCTGTTTTAGAAGACAACAACAACACAACTATTTTAGATCCCAAAATTGCTAGTAGTGATACAAAAAAAACAATAACCAATACGAAAGAAGAAACTAACGATTTGGAAGATATTTTAAAAACAAAAACTGAAAAGAAAACCGAAATTGCTTCAGTATCAAAAAGCAGATGGCTAATAACGCCAAACATTGCCCCAGTTTATTTGAACACAAGTTCAGGTGGCTCAGCGATTGACAACCAGTTTTCAAATAATGAGAAAGTGGCAGAAACAGGACTAAGTTATGGCCTTGGAATACATTATGCTATTAATTCAAAAATTGCGATTAGAACAGGGATAAACAAAGTTGTTTTAGGATACAATACGAATAATATTGATTATGCACCAGGATTAACAACAAATAGTATTGCTACAATAGATTACCTTCCAAGCAATGCTATCGAAATAAGAAACAAAGCCAGTTTTAGCGCACTAAATTCAACAGAAAAAAACATTCAAAAAAACACTACAGGAGCTATTAATCAACAAATGGGGTATTATGAGTTTCCATTAGAAATTTCCTATTCCTTACTGGATAAAAAATTCGGCATCAGCATTATTGGAGGTTTTAGTTCATTGTTTTTGGATGAAAATAAAATTTATTTGGTATCCTCTCAATCCAATGTAGAATTAGGAGAAGCCAATAATTTGAACAAAATACATTTGAGTTCTAATTTTGGTATTGGATTTAAATACCAATTGATTCCCTCCATTCAACTTAATTTTGAACCCACGATAAAATACCAAATGAATACTTTTACGAGCCAATCCAATAATTTCAAACCATTCTTTATTGGATTATACTCTGGGATTAGTTATCGTTTTTAAGATTAAATAGATTGAGTTGATTCAAAATAACATCACGTGATTCTTCTCTTAGTATTTTCCTATCCAAAGCTGTTTTTCCAATGGTTTCTATTGGCTTATGAATTTTTACGCGCATAACGCCTGGACTTCCGCTCAAAAAAGTATAGGAAAATCGTTTTTTATTATCTGCAAAGCTAATAGGAAGAACAGGGATTTGATGATCAATCGCTAAACGAAAAGCACCGTCTTTAAAAGAATCTAAAATCACAGATTCATCACTAGGAACACCACCTTCAGGAAAAATACAGACACTCAGTCCCATATTCAATCGTTGTTGAGCTTTCTTGAAAACATCATTTTTACTTTTCGAGCAATTTCTATCTACTAGAATACACGTACGTTTGTAGAAAAAACCAAACAACGGAATTTTAGCTAATTCTTGTTTCCCCACAAAAACAAAAGGGTTCTTGACTACAGCCAGCATCAACATAATGTCCGTCATCGAAGTATGATTAGCCACAATCATGTAACTTTTTTTAGGGTCTATGGCTTGTTCCTTCTCTATTTTATAATAAAATCCCATTCCAAAAAGGATAAACTTGGCCCAAATACGCGCCATTTTGAAGAAATAAGGATAGCTTTTATAGGAAAGAATAGAAAGGACCAAAAATGGAAACATAATCAATATAGGCACAGCCATTAGGATATAAAACCAAATGCGCCATAAAACCCAAAAAACAATTTTAATGATTTTCATAGATTCAAAAATACTTTTTTAACTGCAAAGTTTGTAAAGAAAAAAGCTATTTACGCGGATTCACTTATTATTTAATAATTTTAATTGTAAATATACCCTATATAGCGGAATTAGCGCAAATTTATTCATCCTCAATAACAAATGTTAAGTTTTAAATAAAAATCCGCGAATCTGCGGTTATAAAATTATCCTTGACTATTGCAAAAAACTTTACGAACTTTGCGATTAAGAAAAATACACAATGGCAAAAATACTTACCGGAGTTCAAAGCACCGGAACACCACATTTGGGAAACTTACTTGGAGCAATTATTCCAGCAATCGAATTATCAAATAATCCAGAAAACGAATCCTTTCTTTTTATAGCCGATTTACATTCGATTACTCAAATAAAAAACGGCGAAACTTTAAGCAACAACACCTATAGTACTGCTGCCGCATGGTTAGCTTGTGGGCTTAATGTTGATAATGTAACTTTCTATAGACAGTCAGACGTACCTCAGACAGCGGAACTGACTTGGTATTTAAGTTGTTTTTTTCCATTTCAAAGATTAACATTAGCACACTCTTTCAAAGACAAAGCTGATCGTTTGGATGATGTAAATGCCGGTTTGTTTTCCTATCCAATGTTGATGGCTGCTGATATATTAATATACGATGCCGAAATAGTTCCTGTAGGGAAAGATCAATTACAGCACTTAGAAATCACACGTGACGTTGCCTCGCGTTTCAATCATCAAATGGGAGAAACCTTTGTACTTCCAGATGCTAAAATCCAAGAAAACAGCATGTTGATTCCTGGTACCAATGGTGGAAAAATGAGTAAATCAGCGAATAACATCATCAATATTTTCTTAGACGATAAAGCGTTGCGTAAGCAAATCATGTCGATAGAAACAGATAGCACCCCACTTGAAGAGCCTAAAAACCCTGACACATGTAATGCTTTTGCTATTTATTCACTATTAGCAAATGGAGAACAACTTGCTACAATGAAAGCCAACTATGAAGGTGGGAATTATGGTTATGGTCATGCTAAACAAGCATTATTTGAATTGATCGTTGAAAAATTCAAAACCGAAAGAGAAAAATACAATTACTATATGAACAACCTTCCAGAAGTTGATGCATTACTAAAAATTGGCGCTGACAAAGCTGGAGTTGTAGCTTCAGGCGTATTGAGTAGAGTTCGAGTAAAATTAGGGTTTAGCGCTTAATTAACATGCTACAAAATAAAATAGCACGATTGAAAAACTTCTATCGTGCTATTTTTATTTCTTATTATTTTAAAATTACTTTCTTTATTATACTTTTACCATAGGCAGTAATTCTTACAAAATAAATTCCACTAGACTGATTGGCGAGATTAATTTGGGTTATTTCAGTAATCGTTTTTTGTTCAAAAATGACAATTCCTTGTGTTGATATTATAGATAATAATGCGTTTTCTGGTGCTGAAACTGTAATAGTATCATGACCCGGATTAGGATAAATTGTTATGCTTGATTTTTCTAAGTCAAAATCATTGGTGGCTAAAATAACATTTGCTGGTAAATAGAAATTACCCGTTAAAGCAAATAAATATAAGGTTTTTAGCGTATGATTGAAATAACTATTTGGTTCATTTAATCCTTTTAAATCTGTATAAGAAGCATTTAAATGGTCTTGATTTTCACCAGCCATTGCTGCACAAGCAAACGCTCCTACAAAAGTTGCATTATGCCATTGTCCTTTTAAACTTCCGTCTTGATTGTAACCATCTTTAATATTTGTTGTACCTCCTAAATTTAACCGTACAAAATCCGATGATTTTTTAGAATATGTTTTAGCATCTGCATTTCCGTACCATAAATAATCAAGTGCAATACGCCAAGGTGTTCTTGCTGCATCATAAGTATAGGATTTTCCTCCATTAGCATAACCGCTTGCTTGCGATGAATAAGCGCCCGTATCAGTACACCAATCAGAAACAAGTCCACCAACAGCATTGTTACCGGATAAGTTTTTATTGATAATTGCATACGCTTTTTCGGCAACGGCATTCCAGAAATTTATATCAGCTGTATAATTTCCAAAAGCTCTATAATATGCAGGAGCAAAATATGAAGGATTTGTGATTGCACTTCCACCAAATGCATCTCCTGGTTTTAAAACATAAGTATTAGCTTCAATTTCATGCGTTTTAATAGCAGTGATTAAGGTTTTGGCATCCGTTTTATAATTAATTACACCAGTACTTCCCCATTGATAATCGGCAACAATGAGAGCAAAAGCAGCATCTAATTCGGCATCAGTAGCGCCATTTTGACCAATGATTCCTGAACAACCATTAATTTTCCAATTCATTACACCATGGTTATTAACATTGTCTTTATAATACAACCATAGACCGTCAAAAAGCGTTTTATCAGCTTTATAGGCAGATAATAACATTCCGTATCCAATACCCTCAGACACCGTTTGTGAAGATGTATCAAATTTTATACGATAGCGCCCGTTAGTACAGGATTCAACAAAGTTTGTTTTCCAAGTTGTGTAGGCATCTGAGGCATCTTGACTGTTTTTGTTACTTGCCATTAAGCCGTAGCTAAAAACTTTGTTAGTTGGAAAATTTTGAGTTTGTGAATTCCCATTAAAGACAATTAATAAGATGACAAGGGTTGTGATTAATTTCATGAATGTTAGGTTAAGTTAAATCAAAGGTAGGATAAATAGTAATGATATCGTAACTAGCTGAATGTTTCTGATCTTTTTAGTGAAATTCTATAATTATTGTTACATTGAGATTGTCTAAATGTATGGATCAAGAGGTCTTCGAAAGAATCAGACTGATATGATTAGTATAATCGCTATAGATTTTAATAGAAATCCACTTTTTGGATTTGTTTAGATTGATTATATAAGTAAGTCGAAAGTTTTAAAGTCATCCAGTTAAAAGTACTATTGTCACAACAAGTATCACAAATACAATCCTATAAAACCTTTTTTAATCTTTTAAAAAGACGAAATTAAACTGGTTTTAGTACTTGTAAAGTATCTGTATGTATACCAAATCATTAAGAACGTAATTATTTTTTATTTGTTTTCCAAATAAATGCATCCAACAAATAATGGGTAAATTGAGGCACGGTCAATAAAGGGACTATTAAAAATTGCCAACGGCTAAAATCAAAATTATCATTAGAAAAGTATTCATTCCAGACGGTAATTTCCCATAGATATTCCTCAGTAAAAGCAATCAAAAGAAGGAAAGCAATAAAAATAACTAAGCCAGAATATTGTTTTAGATTATGAAGAATTCCTAGTTCTAGAGCTGATTTTTTTTCGATTTCATTAAGATAAATTAAAGCAATATAAGGAACACCATGAGATATTACATTGAGTAAGGTGAAAATAAAATCATTATTAAAATATACGATTCCAAAATACCAAGACAGCGTGGTGCCAATAATGACAGCATTTTTCGGTATATTAAAAAACTTATTTTTAATTGATTTATAGAGGGTTCGGATGCAATAAAACAAAAGTACTGTAGCATATGCCCAACTGAGAATCGAATCTAGTAAGGCATTTTCGTATCGAAAAAATTCATTGGGAATGAACCAATTGAAGTTTCTCTTTGGTGACAAAAACCAAAAAAGCATTGGGTAAAGGGTAGCTGTATAAATAACTAAATTATCAATCCAAGCATAGGTTTTGTCTTCATTACGGGCATACAAGCGCATGAAGCCATATTGCTGTCGTATGAAATGAAAAACGGCCACATAAGCAAGAATCGACCAAAAAATAACACTTCCTAAAGCAAATAAAAACAGTCCAATTCCAAAACATAAAATGGGTAAGCCAAGATAAATTTTTTTTCTTTTTTGGAACTCTGAGGCCACAAAATAAGTCTTAAACAAAGTAGCATATACATGAGCCACATCGATAAACACGATGAGAAAGAGCCAAGTGTAAAATGAATAATTGTTTTCTATAACTACCAATTGTTTTTGAAAAACGACAATAATTGCCAGTATCACAAATGGCGGTGATAGGATAAAAAAAGTATCTGTTAGCGGTTTATGAATCCAATTTTGCCTCATGAATCATGGTATTTACAGCATTAATTCCTTGATGAAAGGCTTCTTCAAAAATCGAAATTCCAGATAAATCGGTATGGGCAAAATAAATTTTGTTTTCAATAGGTACAGACGCAGTCTTTTTGGCTTCTCCAAAAATAAAACCCGGGACAGGACTAATCATTGCATGACCTAATAAGTGAATATCCAAACTCTCTGTAACCAATTCGATCGTAGGATGTGCTATTTTTAAATCATTAAAAACCATTTTCCTCCAGTATTCTTGGTCATTTTTATACATTTTTCGACGCGTTTTTCTCAAATCTCCAGAAGAAAAACTATAGTAATAGGTGATCACTTTTTTAGTTTGCATTTGTTGTAATTCTTGATGTTGGTCGTACACGTACCCTAAACCTTTGGCACCGTGAATAACATTATCCCAAGATAACGGAAAACTTGAATTATCATCCAAATTGTTTACTACCAATGTTGCTAATAACCATGGAGTATAATGAAATTTGGCTGTTATTTCTTTGCGATTTTTCAAGACGTATTGGTTCACAAATTGAGGGGTTGCCATAATCACTTTGTTAGCCACAATGCGAGTTGAGGATTTGGTTAACGCGTCATAGATTAAACATTCTACTTTATTGTTTGTAATGACTACGTTGTAGACCAAATGATTATTTAAACTTGTATCCTTAGTATATTTTTTCAGATGAAGAGCAAGTCGCGCATTGCCTTCAGGCCAGGTCAAAACCGTATTTTTTTTATCTTTTGAGGCATCTTGTTTTCGAGCAGCAAAATAGTGAATTCCCGCATAAGCGGAAACATAATCAATTCCCAATCCAAAATCATCCCGACAGCAATAATCAATATAATCCAAAAGAGGACGTGAAGTAAAATCATGCTTGATTAACCATTCTTTCATGGTATATTGATCTAACATTTTTACATCATTAACTGTGGAAGATTCTGCAAGTGGAATACTAAACCAAAATTTTCCAGTACTATCTTTTTTCGCTCTAAAATCATCCATTAATTTAAAAAAACGAACGAATTCTTGATCTTCTTGTACTGAATTTCCAGTTTTAGGGACAAGTCCTTCCTGCCAACTATTTTTGTAAAATAGACGTTCTTCTGGAGCAAAAGCGAGTTGGGTTTCGTCAAAGTTAGGAAAACCATTGGCATCGTAATTGAGTATTATTTTTTCTTCTTCCAAAAATTGCAGTAATGCTTTATCAGTCAAATTAGGTAAAGGCAAATAGTGAGCTCCAAGAGGATATTTAGAATATTTATTTTCGCCATTTGAGGAATTTCCGCCCAAATGATTTTCTAATTCGACCAGTAAGAAATCCGTTATTCCTTTTTTGGTGAGTTGTCTTGCGGCACTCAGTCCCGAAATTCCTCCGCCAACAATCAAGTAGGGAATCGTAATTTCTTTGCTAGGTTTAGGGAAATTTTGCACCCTAAGACGATGCCCCAAAATGTTATTGGTTCCTGATAACCGAATCAAAAGAGTAATGACTTTTTCTTTGCAAGCGTCCAAAAAGGGAACAACAAGCAAAGAAATCGCTATAATTTTGAAGAAACTTCTTCTGGAATTATTGTATATTTCCCCATTCTTCATCAAAATAGCGTACTAAAATTTGGTTATCTAATCGATTTATTTCTATGTCATTGTTTCTCATATCTTGAGAAAAATAATTGAGTTTTCGAAATTGGTAATCGTAAAATCGTAAGCCTTTTACGGTACGATTAACTGTGTTGAAATGGGTTGCAAAACTATTGATAGCAATAGTGTACCCCCATTCGCCAAATGAAGGAACATAGGCATGATATGCATCAATTTGCGAAAAAACTTGTTGAGCTGTTTTATTAATACACCAAAAAGATTTGGGTGCAAAATAAGGCGATGTCGTCTGAATCACCACCAGAGCATCGGGTGCTAGAATGTTTTTTACGGTTGAATAAAAATTAAGCGAATACAATTTTCCCAAGCTATAATTGGATGGATCTGGAAAATCAATAATCACTACATCATACCGTTTTGATTGATTTTTAGACCATATATACGCGTCTTGGTTGTACACAGAAACTTTAGGATTATTAAGCGCATTATGATTAAAACCAGTCAATATTTTATTTGTTTTAAAAAGTGTAGTCATTCCTTGATCTAAATCGACAAGGGTAATGTCTCTGACTTCAGGATATTTTAAAATCTCTCTTACCGCAAGACCATCACCACCGCCTAGAACGAGAACATGATCTACTTTTTTGGCCATTGCCATCGCAGGGTGTACGAGCGCTTCGTGATAACGGTATTCATCAACAGAACTAAATTGTAGGTTGTTGTTCAAGTACAAACGATAATCATTTTTGTTATGAGTCAGTACAATACGTTGGTATTGGGTTGAATGCGTGTAAATAATATTTTCACCATATAATTTCCCTTCCGAAAATGACAAAATCACATCCGAAAACAAAAAAACAGTTAGTAAAGTAGTAAAGGAAAAAATAGCTTTGAACTGGAGTACTCTTACTTTTTTTAATTCTTTTTTTAGTAAAAAACACAAAGCAAGGGCGATAGAAATATTAATCATTCCGAAGAATAAAGAAGTACCTATGATACCTAATTTCGGAACCAAAAAAAGCGGAAATAATATCGAAGCCAACAAAGCACCTATGTAGTCAAAAGTAAAAACATTGGACACTAAATCTTTGAATTCAACTTTGTCTTTGAGAATATTCATTAATAACGGAATCTCTAGTCCTACTAAACAACCCGTAATAAAAACAAGAAAATACAGTAGCAGTTGAAACGAATACACACTATCGAACATTAGAAACAAAACTACCGAACTAAGTCCTCCAATCAAGCCTACAAGAATTTCGATTTCGACAAAGGTGTTGAGTAAATTTTTGCTAAAAAATTTAGAAAAATAAGAACCGACACCCATCGAAAACAGGTAAACCCCAATGATAAAAGAGAATTGTTTTACCGAATCGCCCAATAGGTAGCTTGCCAAAGTTCCTGCAACAAGTTCGTAAACGAGTCCACAAGTGGCAATGGTAAATACGGCAAATAATAGTAAATATTCAAACTTTAGGAATTTTTTACCCATGAATTGCGGCGCTAATAATCATTGAAACCCCAATTATAAACGACGCAAAAACAATCGCTAAAGCAATATTATTATTACTCGAAATTTCTTTCCATGTATTTTCAGGTGTCACTTTTTCAATAATTAAATAGCCAATAATTAGAATAAAAATTCCTAATAAAGAAAAGAGAATCGAATTCAAAACGGGTTTCATTAATACAATATCCATAGTGTTTTTTGTTAGTTATTTATGATAAAAATGATTTACAGTTCGTCCCGATGTATTAGGTCTATAATTTTCGGTTGTTTCGCAATCACAAATACGGTTTCCGGTATAATTGTAATAGAGAAAAATCCCATAAAAAAATAACCCAACCAATAGAGGTAGGTAATTTAGTTTAATAAAAGATATAATTTTTTCCATTGCATTTTACTAATTTAAAGGGTCTAATCCTCCCATCGTTTATTTTCGAAATTTCGTTCAAAATAATAGATTGCTACTACAAAAACAATCATAAAAATGAAACTCATCCAAACGTTTCGTAGTGAAGGACTCGACCAACTGGCTTTTACTTCCACAGATTGATTCTGAATATCTTCAGTAGCTTTTGATGGAGTTATTGCCAAGTGGTATTTTCCAGAAGGAATTCCACATATATTAAAATCACTAGAAGGATTTCCTTCTGTCCAATTTTCGCCATCGGTATAACCATGATAATATTCAATGTCTTTATTGGCATAAATTTCTTCATTTGTGACTTCGTTGATCAAAGCCACTTGCACATTTGCCCAAGAATTATCCACATTTGAATGAACAGCGATAGTCATTGGAGCCGAGCTCCCTTTTAATTCAAAACTTGGTGTTACATAATCTTTTGATGAATATCGATCAAATGGAATGGTGGTATTCAAAACCACTTGTTCGGGTCGATCTAAATTCATAAACCAGTGCGTGAATAAGATTAACAATGCAAATGCACAACAAATTAGTCCCAAAATACGTACATCAAACAAAAAGGGCTGTACCATACCAATGCCACTTTTAGGAGGAAGCGTGTTTGTAGTTTCAAAAGCCTTTTTAATATCTCTCCTTGAAATGTGTTTTCCAAAATATGCGTCTTGATTGCCCCCAAGTTCATCAAAGGATAATAATAAGGGTGGTAATATGTATTCTATTAACTCCGATTTATTATAAATATTAAAATCAAAAAAACCTTGAGCCGCAATTAATGTGGGGTGACAGTAATTATAACGGTCAAAAATTTTATCCTCATATTCTAACGTCAAGGGATGGTTGCCTACTTTTTTTTCAAATACTATTTCAGTTAGAATAATCCAATGGCCTAAGGATTCTGATAGATATAAAAATTCCCCTTTTTTATTTACTAAAATGTATTCTTTCCATTCGTAACCGTTAGATGTTTTTATTAGGAGTCCAGTTATGGTGTATTCTTGATTATGAAAGTGAGCAGTTTTACCAACAACAAAGGTTTCATCAAAATAATAAGACTTAAATCTATTATTAAATTTATGACCAACATCTCTAGTATTTTTATACACATAGGTACAATGAGGGCAGGCAAAAATTTCTACCTCAAAAGGAACTTCAAGCGTTGTTGTCTTATTACAATTAATACATGTAATGTTCATAGCTTAACGATTAATTTCAAAATCTTTTAGAATAGTTGCATTGAAATAGTTAATGTAATCATTAGTTATTTCACGAACCTTATTGGAGTTGTCTGTCAAATAATTACATAAATATACATCTAATGTTAATTGATTAAATTCTGGCCAAGTATGAATGCAAATGTGTGATTCTTTTAAGCAAATCGCAATCGTAAAGCTATTATTTTCAAAGTCATGAATACTGATTCCTACTTTTTCTAATTGGTATTTTTGAATTAAGTTTTCAGAAAAGGCAACAAACAAAAAACTTTGTGTTAGGATACTAGTATTCCCTACTTCAAGAGTAAGTAATTTATGTAAACCTGGCGAATAGGAATGTTGTATCATTTAAAAACGTAAACTAATAAACAGAATTGAATTTTTAGTGTGTAAAAAAATTAAAGCGAATGTAGTTATTTCTTTGTAAGAAAAAAACAGAGAGAATGATAGTAAGTTAATTTATAATGTAACTAAACAAAAAAAATCCCAAATTCTAATTATGCATTAGAGTTTGGGATTCAAATAAGAAACGATATTTCTTATTTTGTTTCTTTTTCGCTGTCTTCTTTTTTATCTGTAGCAGTCTCGTCTTTAGCAGCATTTTTAAATTCCTTAAGTCCGCTTCCTAAACCTTTCATTAATTCTGGAATTTTTTTACCTCCAAAAAGTAACAATACTACTGCTAATATAACTAGGATTTCTGTAACACCAAATCTTCCCATGATTGAATAATTTACGCCGAAGCTAATTTTTTAAAATAATCTAACTACAAAGGTAAACAGAATAAATTAATAGAAACACTGTTTGTTCTAATTATTTATTATATGACGAGTTAAAAAAGCATTAAAATCAATTATTGATTAAGTTTGGTAACGAACAGCCTTTGAAACCTCATTGGTTTACATTAATTATTATATTTGTGTCATATTGAAAATAATATGTCTAAAAAACGATTAAAACGCAAAAAACTCCACAAAAAATTATTTACAAAAAACCGTTTGGTGATTTTGAATGAAGACACCTTTGAAGAGATTTTTTCGCTCAAATTGACCTTGATGAATGTATTTGTATTTGCAACTTTAGGTGCGATTGTATTGATATCAATTACTACATTTATCATTGCATTTACTCCTTTGAGAGAATATATACCTGGTTATTCATCTTCAAAATTAAAAAGAGATGCTACTGAACTAGCATTAAAATCTGATTCTCTAGTCGTGGCTTTGAAGAAAAATGAAGCTTATATACAGTCTATTCAAAAAGTACTCAATGGACAATTAGAATATGCTAAATTTAATAAAGATTCTATTTTAAATTCTAGTGAAGATCCCGCTCCACATCTTAAAATGACTGCTTCAGAAGAAGAATTAAAACTTAGAGAAAAAGTAGCATCAGAGGAAAAAACACCAGCTCAGCTGACAAAAAAAAAGCAACCAACGACCAAAAAACAAAAATAGAATGTCAATAAAATCAGTAGCTGCTCAATTATTTGCTAAAAGAGTATTTCATAAAACCCAATCTTGGGCTACTAATCCTATTGCGACACAACAAGCTGTTTTTGAGAAATTAATCAAAACAGCTAAGCAAACGGAATTTGGTATTGACCATCATTTTGATCAAATAAAAAACTACGAGGATTTTGCTAAACAGGTTCCTGTTCGGGATTATGAAGGGCTTAAATCGTATGTTGAAAAAGTAGTCAAAGGAGAAGCTAATATTCTCTGGAAAGGAAAACCACTTTATTTTGCCAAAACTTCAGGAACGACTTCTGGGGCTAAATATATTCCACTGACTAAAGAATCGATGCCGTATCATATTGAAGCAGCTCGGGATGCTATATTGCATTACATACATGAAACAGGCAAAGCTGGTTTTGTTGATGGCAAAATGATTTTCCTGCAAGGGAGTCCTATTCTCGAAGAAAAAAACGGTATTCAGTTTGGCCGACTTTCAGGAATTGTAGCTCATTTTGTTCCAAAATACCTTCAAAAAAACCGAATGCCATCATGGGAAACCAATTGTATAGAAGATTGGGAAACCAAAATTGATGCCATTGTTGAAGAAACTTTTGCGCAAAATATGGCTGTAATTTCAGGAATTCCATCATGGGTACAAATGTATTTTGAACGTTTACAACAAAAAGGAGGCAAGCCTGTGGGAGAAATCTTCAAGAACTTCAATTTGTTTATTTATGGTGGAGTCAATTACGAGCCTTACCGTGCTAAATTTGAAAATTTAATTGGGCGAAAAGTACCGAGTATCGAACTTTTCCCAGCCTCCGAAGGTTTTTTTGCCTACCAAGATACACAAACTGAAAAAGGGATGTTGTTGCTTTTGAATTCGGGAATTTTTTATGAATTTATCAAAAGTGATGCATTTTATTCGGATAAACCAAGACGTTACACCATTGGCGAAGTAGAATTAGGAATTAATTACGTCCTCATTATTTCGACCAATGCCGGTCTTTGGGGCTATAATATTGGTGATACCGTTCAGTTTACTTCATTAAAACCGTACAGAATAATCGTCTCCGGACGAATTAAACATTATATTTCTGCTTTTGGAGAACATGTCATTGGTAAAGAAGTCGAAACTGCTTTGCAAGAAGCAATGGAAGGAACAGAAATACGTGTGAATGAATTTACGGTAGCGCCCCAAATTAATCCTGAAAACGGATTACCTTATCACGAATGGTTTATCGAATTTGAAAACGAACCCATAGACGGTAAAACTTTTGCGGAAGCGATAGACAATGCCATGCGAAAACAAAATATTTACTATGATGATTTGATTGTGGGGAATATTTTGCAAAAGGTGGTAATTACTAAAGTTGTCAAAAACGGTTTTCAAGATTATATGAAATCGATAGGTAAATTAGGAGGACAAAATAAAGTAGCCCGTTTATCCAATGATAGAAAAATTGTTGATTTATTACCAACTAAAAAATGAAAGAAACAAAATATATAATGATTACTCGTGCTCAGGAATCCTCGGCTGCAATTGAAAAATTGTATATCACGATGCGTCATTTATTCAATAGAGGTTTTTACAAACCTATGGGGATTTCAGGTGATAGTTTACGAGAAGCATTGCTAACCTTACGCCCGGAAATATATGGTCATATTGGTGATGAAAAAGCAGAACTCAAAGGGCTTTTATACGTCATGGAACGTCTGCCTATGGGAATTGAAGAATGCCGTTTTATCAATTTGACCTCACATGAAGGGTATGGAAAATCTCATTTTAAAGCCATTATTCCACCTAAAAGAAGACGAAATTGTTATCGGATTGATGACGATTTGATGCACATTGAAATTACTCGAGGACGATCAGATATTTATGATATTTTGACTCATCTTACGTTTATTTTTATTGAGTCTCATAAAATTAGACGCAGAGTTTTGATGGAAGAAGGAGGAGAAGTGTCAAGTGATTGGGCAAAATTAGAACAAGCCGTTACCCAAAAAAAGAAATTAAGTTTAATCGAAAGAGAGAAAACCATTTCGCATACGGCGAATATTTTAGGGCGAACCTTTGAAGACATCTCTGATATTTATGATTCCTTTGGAACAATTACAGCTCCAGACCGTTTCTTGCATGTTATTTTTTGGCTGGGTAAATTAGCTATTGAAGAAGTTACTCAAGATGCAAAAAGAACCATCACTTTTAGTCCCATTTTGAGAGAACGCTTAGGACATCATATTCATGGGGAAATATGGGCGACTCATATTAAAGAAGTTTTAAAAGAAAAGCAGCTTTTGGATCGTCCTATTCATATTATCAGTGCCAATATGCATTCTGTAATGAATTCAATTTTTGCAAAAACAGCTTTAAAATCAAAATTGACAGGAACTGAAGCAATTTCTATTTATGAAAATTTGAGTAAATCTGACGCCAAGGAACTGCGAAACAAAGTTGAAGCATTTGCTTTAAAAAATGGGATGATTAGTTTACCAGACACTTCAGGGACCAATATTGATGTTCAACTATTTGATACTGCCAAAATTGATTGGTCATCCACTTCCTTTCCAAATGCCGATTTAAAGGATAAAAAACCTGTTTTAATTGTTATGGATTATGCTTTTGGAGAGCAAGCGTATGAAACTGTCGATGAACTATTAAAACCCTTTAAAAAAGATATATTATTGCAAGTAGAATCCGTTTCGATTATGGGTAAAGCGGGAATTCTAGAAGGTGGAAAAGGAGATATTATGATTCCTAATGCACACATCAATGAAGGAACAGCAGATAATTATTATTTTGAAAATGAATTAACGGCGGCAATGTTTGAAGGTAATGGTATCGAGGTGTTTTCAGGCCCTATGGTAACCGTATTAGGAACATCGTTGCAAAACAAAGAGTTACTGAAGTTTTTTCACGATTCGACTTGGGGAGTGATTGGATTAGAAATGGAAGGATCTCATTATCAAAAAGCCATTCAATCAGCTTCAAAAATCAGAAAAAGCATACCAAAAGACGTAAAAGTTCGTTATGCCTATTATGCCTCGGATAATCCTTTAGAAACAGGGAGCACACTTGCCTCAGGAGGACTTGGTACAACAGGCGTAAAACCCACTTATTTGATTACCATAAAGATTTTAGAACAAATATTCAACATAAAATAAACGAATTATATGAATACAAATATACCCCAGAATACGGAAGATCAGGAAATTGATTTGACATTAGTTTCAAAAAAAATTGGAAGTTTTTTTGAAGGAATTTCAACTAAAATCTTCCGTGCGGTTTTTTATATCAAGAGGAATATTTTGGTGATATCAGTTTTATTTGTCTTGGGAGCAAGTATTGGTTATTATTTAGATAAAAAAATAAAATCATATCAAAGCGAGATAATTGTATCACCTAATTTTGAAAGCGCAGATTATTTATATGCTAAAATTGATTTAATTAATTCTAAAATTGAAGAAAAAGACACTGTTTTTTTAAGAGATATAGTAGGGATAAAAAATCCAAAAAGACTTAAAGGAATAAGCATAGAGCCTATCATCGATGTTTATAAATTTATTGAAAATAAAGAACTTAATTTTGAATTACTAAAATTAATGGCCGAAGATGGTGATTTAACTAAAATTATTTCAGACAATACAACTAGTAAAAATTATTTATACCATAGAATTAAATTTGATACTTCTGGTGAAACATCTTTAGACAAATCAGTTCAGCCAATTTTAGATTATTTGAATAATTCAGATTATTATAAAATGATGCAAAAAGTGCGTCTAAATAATATTAATCTCAAACTAACAGCCAACGATACCGTTATTAAACAAATTGATGCCGTTTTAAATAGTTTTTCAAATACAGCAAATAATAATCAGCGAAATGATAAATTGGTGTATTATAATGAAAACACTCAGTTGAATGACGTAATCAAAACTAAAAATGATTTGGTAAATGAGCAAGGTTTTTATCGTCTTGAATTAGCTAGATTTGACGAAATTATTAAATACAGTGGTTCAACATTAAATATTAAAAATACCGAAGGTGTTGAAGGAAAAAGAAAAATTTTCTTTCCGTTTTTGTTTATTTTCATCTACATTTTCATAGGATATTTAAAATCACATTATCGTAAACAGTTTGTAAAAGATCAAAATAAATAAATTGTTTATGATTAATAAAGAGCAAATAATTAATCAAACTAATTCTGAATAATTATTTTTTTGTTAAGCAAAAAATAATTTATTATCTATTCTTTAAAATTTATACATTTGTCAAAAATTAATTAATATTTTTATGAAAATTAGAATTATAATTTTGTGTTTTATTTTTGGGGTATTATATATATC
>NZ_JBAWDL010000004.1:0-10161 GCF_049590715.1 Flavobacterium sp. | reverse complement strand
CGCTACAAGCAGTTTGGGATTAAGGAAACCTAATCTTCGGATAAACACAAATTTATCTGATACAAGACCAACTTTAAATTAAGCCTAAAACCCAAATTGCTTGTAGCGTGTGTTAGCCAACGTACATTTTATTCTTTTGATTTCCCAAACGCATAACCTAATGCAAGTGTAATTAAAGGAATAATAATCTCCCAACAACTTTTTATATCTCCCATAATATCTGGGACTTTTTTCTTTTCAACGAAGTACCAATTATTAACAACGATTAAAATTGTAATTATCACACCACTGATAAATGCCCATCTTAAAGTTAGATATACGAAAGTATTTCTAGCATTTTCACCACTGCCAATTGTTGCTGTAATTTTACCAGGTAAATCTTTAATAAAACTGCTTCTTTGTTTTTTAGGTGAGGTACTACTAGTATTATCTACAGGATTAAAACCGCTACTCATCTTTAGTTTCTATTAAATTATTTACACTTCCACCTTTTAACATTGTCCAATTAATCACTCTTAATTCCTCAGAGGCGCTAGGTGTTAGAACCCAAAAACTTATATATAGTCTTCTTCCGTTATGATGTCCAATCTCAAGGGGTCTTACTATTCCAGTTCCTAGTGAATTGTTAAAATTCGTTAGTATAAAAACTAATTTTTTTTCAACAATTTTAAGTTCTATATTATGATTGTTAATTTCTTTATTATTTACGAAGTCGAATTCAAACTGTAAGTCATCATAGACTAATTTTAATTTTGATTCTAGTATGCTAGGAGCAATTCCACTAGCAATAACTTCCAATTCTCCAACATATGAAGTTACTTTTTGGTTTAATTCATTATTATCTGTCATTTTTTATTCATTTATTTATGATTTTTTCAGTTTTTTGGTTGTATGTTGGCTAACTAGTATATATGCGAAACAAACCTTCGCATAGCTACCCAAATTTAGGTGTATAGGCGAAGGTTAGTTTCGCTTTTATTGCTGTTTCAAATATATTTATTTTTTCTTACAATTTAATATATTCTGTAATTTACAACGCACAAATGATAAAACAACGTTAATGGTACCCAAATCCCGCGTGAGGGATAGCAGTGGAAATCCTTTTTTGAGGCTTTTTCTGCCTCAAAAAAGATTGAAACGAATAGCCCGACCCGTAGTTTTTACGGAGGGTCACGCCCAAATTATAAAAAGTAAGCCAATACGATTCCGAGAACGATCATCGAAACTTTGGCTACATTGAATTTGTGTCCTTCGCTACTTTCGAAGATGATGGTAGAGGAGATGTGGAATAAAATTCCGATGACTATGGCGGTGATTTCGGTGTAATAATTGTTTAAAACGGGCATGAAATCAGATATTAACGTTCCTAGTGGTGTCATGACAGCAAAGGTGATCATGAAGGCAAAAATAGCTTTGGCGTTTAGGTTTGCATTGATGAAAAAGGTGGTTAATATAATGGCAATAGGGAGGTGGTGAATGGCAATACCAATGGCTAAATCATCATGATGACCTACGGGAAATCCTTCTAGAAAGGCGTGAATACAAAGACTGATGAACAACAACCACGGAATATGGGTCATGTTAGGATGCCCGTGTACGTGTCCGTGTTCTGCTCCTTTGGAGAAAAATTCTAGGATGATCTGGAATAAAATCCCTAGCATGATGCAAATTCCTATATTGTTATTATGGCTTTCATATACATCAGGTAATAAATGCATAACGGTCAAGGATAACAAGAACGATCCACTAAACGCTAATAAGAGTTTGAGGTTGGTTTTGTTTTTTGGTTTGATGATCAAGGCAATGATGTAACCCAAAAGGACCGAAAGTAGGGGTAAAAGGTAATTCATATTCAGAAAATTAGCGTTGCAAGGCGGAATGGTTTACGAGATTATTGCTTTAACTGCTATAAATTTTTAGCCACAGATTAAAAGGATTAATCTGTGGAAATCTTTTTATGTGTGGCAAAATTTTATAGGATTTGCTATTATTTAAAAATCATGATTAATCGTTCGCTTTCTGTTTTGTGGAATTTCTTTAGTTTGTAGTCTCCAAAGATGTCCAAAAGATAAATTCCAGCTTCGTCCATCATTTCTTGAAAGTCTTGAAGGGTTAGGGCTTTTACTTTTTCGGTATAATGAAATTTTTGTCCGTTGTCCTCAAAGTCGATTTCTTTGTGAATGTGTCCATCTTTAACATAACGCTTTAAGTGAAAGTCGATTCCATTCACTGTTTTTACCTCTTCTGGAACAAGCGTGCTGATCACTTGGTTGACATTCATAAAGTCAATGACTGCAAAACCGTACTCAGACAAACTGTTTTTGATGGCTTTTAGCGTGGTTAGATTGTCGTCATCATTTTCGAAATAACCAAAACTGGTAAACAAATTAAAAATGGCATCGTACTTTTCTTCAAAAGGTTCGCGCATGTCGTGTACCTTGAAATGTAGGTTGGTATTGCTGTTTTTGGATGCTTCAGCAATACTGTTTTCAGATAAATCTGCTCCTAAAACATCAAAACCTAATTGGTTCAAATAAATAGCGTGACGGCCTTTGCCACAAGCTAAATCCAAAACCTTAGCTTTTTCAGGTAGGTTTAAATAATGCGTCAAATTATCCATGAAAAGCTGTGCTTCACGGTAATTTCTTTCTTTATAAAGGATGTGATAGTAAGGAGTATCGAACCAAGAACTAAACCATGATGGTGCAGGTTGTTCTGTATTTGTTGTTGTTGGTTTTTGTTCTGAAGACATTTATTCTTTTCAATTTATTCTATCCCGCAAATTTAGTGTATTTTTGCTGAAATATTGCCTACTGTTGCGAACAGTTAAAAAAAGTTTGCCACGAATTGATGAATATTTATTAGGCTTTAAAAAAGGAAAATGATTTGCGTTGAATAAACCACCGCTAATTCGCTAATTTTTTTTAATTTTTAAATAATTATTAATCCGTATTGAGCGGAATTAGCGCAAATTTATCCAGCATTATAACAGAATATTGGTAAAAAAAATCTGCGAATCTGCGGTTGAAAAACTTTTGTATTTGCTTTAAATTAAATAATAGTGTAGTTCTCTTTTTGAATAAAAAAAACGGGATTACTGGATACATACACATGGAAGATAATTTTAAAATGATTGCCAAAACCTTCTACGGTTTTGAAGAAATACTAGCCAAAGAATTGACACAACTAGGTGCTCAAGAAGTAGAGCAGGGAATTAGAATGGTAAGTTTTAAAGGAGATAAAGGGTTTATGTACAAAGCCAATTTGTCTTTGCGTACTGCCTTGAAGGTCTTGAAACCGATTTATTCTTTTAGAGCGAATAACGAACAAGCCTTGTACAAAGGAATCTTGGGAATTAACTGGTCTAAATACATCAATGCCAATCAGACTTTTGTGATTGATGCCACGGTTCACTCGACTGTTTTTACACATACGGAATTTGTTTCTCAAAAATGTAAGGATGCCATTGTGGATCAGTTTAGAGAACGTACAGGACAACGTCCTAGTATTGACAAAGCGTTTCCTGATTTACGAATTAATATTCATATTGATCGTGACCAAGTTTCAGTAGCGCTCGATACTTCTGGAAATTCATTGCACCAACGTGGGTATAGAACGGCTACGAATATTGCACCTATCAACGAAGTCTTGGCAGCAGGAGTTTTGATCCTTTCGGGTTGGGACGGACAAACGGATTTCCTTGACCCAATGTGTGGTTCAGGAACGTTCCTTGCCGAAGCAGCGATGATTGCTTGTAATATTCCAGCAAACATCAATCGTAAAGAATTTGCTTTCGAAAAATGGAAAGATTGGGATAATGATTTGTTTGATAAAATCACCGACAGCTTGTTGAGTAAAGTGCGTGAGTTTCATCATACCATTAAAGGATATGACAAAGCCCCATCTGCGGTTCAAAAAGCCAAAGACAATATCAAAAATGCTAACCTAGACGAATACATCACCATCAACGAAGAAAACTTTTTTGATACTGAAAAAACAACGGAAGGAAAACTGCATATTGTTTTCAACCCGCCTTATGATGAGCGTTTGGACATTCATATGGAAGAGTTCTACAAAAACATAGGCGATACCTTAAAGAAAAATTATCCAGGAACTAATGCTTGGTTTATTACTGGAAATTTGGAAGCGTTGAAATATGTGGGTTTAAAACCATCTCGTAAAATCAAATTATTCAATGCGAGTATTGAAGCTCGATTGGTAAAGTACGAAATGTACGAAGGAAGTAAACGTACTAAGTTTCAAACGAAAGAAGAGTAAATATTATGAAGGGCTGAGGTTCTAAGGTTCTGAGATACTAAGAATATTAGAACCTTAGCCCCCTTTAAAACTTAAAAAAAAATGACAAAATTACAAGTAAGAGCTTTTTTATACCAATTGGGTTGTTTTGCAATCTTATTTATCTCTGTTCGCTATTTGGTAGCAATGTACACCTCTTTGACTGGTTTTTGGATTCCAATGACAGCTTTTGTAGTAGCGACTTTGTTATCTCCAAAATTCAAAGCAATAAAGACTCCAGACGCTGAAAAACTGTATATGAAATGGATTTTCATGAAGGGGGTTCGAGAAATAGGATAGGTTATACAATTAGAATATGGGAGTTACAATACACTTTGAGGGCAAACTCAAATCGGATTTTGAATATGAAAAAGTAATGCTTAACGCCAAAGCTTTTGCGGAAGCGAATAGAATGGAGTATACTTTTTTTACTGAAGAAAAAAAAATATTATTGCGTCATAAAGACGGTGAAGCATGGGATTATTCAGGACCAACCAAAGGAATCAGAATTCAACCACATGAAAATACGGATCCGTTGCTATTAGAGTTTGACAAGAACAATTACATACAGGAATATTGCAAAACGCAATTTGCTACTATTGATATTCATATTATAATTGCTACATTTTTAAAATCAGTTGAGGAAAACTTCGAAACCTTAAAAGTCAATGATGAAGGTGAATATTGGCAAACGGCTGATAAAACTATTTTGAAAAACCGAATTGATACTTGTTTTTACCAAATAGAAGCGCTCAAACAAAATGACCCTACACTGGATGGTCCATTTAAAACAGAAGGCGATCGTATAGTCGATTTGCTACATGTCTAAGAAAAGAGTATAATTACAAAACCCACTAAAATCAACAAAATAGTCGTTGGATTTAGTGGGTTTTGCAATTTTAAACTAAATTTATTCTTTTGGTTTAAGAGCTTTGTTAAGATCCGAAGGAAGAACTTTCTTCTTGAAAATAGGTACAAAATAAGTAACCGTATAATTGAATCCTACACCGAAACTACCATCGTAAGTTCTATTGAAACCAGGAATATATAAGTTGTCAAAGTTACTTGGTTTTTTATTGGAGATCAAGGTGTTCAATCTCAAACTGAAACCCACAAAAACATTATTAAAAACTTTTGCTTTGATTCCTGCTACAATTTCAATCCAACTTGCTGTAAGTCCATCGAATTTTTCTCCTGAATATATTTTAGCTGTTTCTCCAAAATATTGTGAAGCATTATAAATTTTGTAATCGTTTAATTCTTGACTAAACGTACTAAAACCATAACGCATTCCTATGGAGATGATGTTTTCCATATCTAACCAGTTTTCGTATCCATTATAGTCAAATCCCGCTTTTATGTAGGATCCTTTGGTAGTGAAGTTCAAACGGGTATCATCAGTAGTTTTGTCTTCTGTACCTATTTCAGCTGCTAAGAAATACCTTTTTGTAAAACGATAATCACCTACTAATTCGATTCCTTTATAATTCTTATCATAAAACCCACGAGTCAGTTTAAATAGGTCAATACCTAGTCTGATACCGTATCTTTCTGTTTTAGGAACAATAACACTATCGTTTTTGACTTCTTGAGGTAAAGGCTCTGCGTTTGCAAAGGAGTTATCAGAAACAACTTTTTTTCGTTCTTTAGTTTTCTCCTTTTTAATTATAGGTTCTTCAACAGGAGTATTTTCCTCTTTAACTTGAGGAACTGGTTTTTTGGATGTTGTTTCTTGGGCGTTGCTTAAAAAAAACGCGAAAAAGAAACAAAGACTAATGATATACTTCAATGTGTGTTTCATTTTCGTTCGTTATCGTTCTATTTTTTACAGATATATTTAACATCCATTTTCCAGTATGCGTATAGGGATTAGCTTGATTTAACACGTAATTGGTTTTATAACCACAAGCTCTAGATACAAAAATAGTACTTCGGGTGTAATCAAACTGTAGTTCATCCACATCTATAAAAGTTGTTTTACTATCATCATAGTTTAAGATGAATTTAAATTTCACCATTTCAGCATCCGTTTTCAATGGGATAGCCACCTGATTTCCGTTGAATAATGAACTACCATTGTATGTAACTCCTTCTGTCATTCCATCACCGATAATTTTTAAATTAGTAACGTTTTTCAAGGATGATCCATCGTTAAAATCATAAAAGGTGATAATTAATCGAGGAGTAGTACTGGTATTTTCATCACAAATATCATCCTTCTCACAACTAGATAAGGATAAGCAGAGTATCAATAAGAGTAGTATGGTTTTTTTCATGTTTTTTTTAGTTGTTAGTTCTTAGTCTTTAGTTTATGTTTAGATAACTATTTATTAAGTACTTTAAAAACTAGGTACTAAGGACTTGGTACTAAGTACTAATTATCTTCTTTCCAGTAAAACCACATTTTCAACATGATGTGTTTGTGGAAACATATCCACTGGGCGCACACGACTTACTTTGTATTTTTCATCCATCAAAGCCAAATCACGGGCTTGTGTAGCCGAGTTACAACTTACATAAACCACTTTTTGAGGAGCAATTTTCATAATTTGTTCCACTACATCTTTGTGCATTCCGTCTCTTGGTGGATCTGTAATAATAACGTCTGGTTGTCCGTGTTGAGCGATAAAAGCGTCGTTGAAAACTACTTTCATATCTCCTACATAAAACTCACAATTGTCAATATTATTACGTTCTGCATTGGCTTTAGCATCCTTAATAGCATCAGGAACACTTTCTACACCAATTACTTTTTTTGCTTTTTTAGAAACAAATTGAGCAATTGTACCCGTGCCAGTATATAAGTCATAAACAATTTCATTACCGCTCAATCCAGCAAAGTCTCTTGTGATTTTGTATAATTCGTATGCTTGATCCGAGTTGGTTTGGTAAAATGATTTAGCGTTGATACTAAATTTTAACCCTTCCATTTCTTCCAAGATATAGTCACGACCTTTGTATAAGATCACATTCGTATCATACAAAGTATCATTCGCTTTATTGTTCACGACATATAATAAAGAAGTAATCTGTGGGAACTTGGCATATAAATGATCCAGAATCAATTCTCGGTTTGCTTTATCATTTTCAAAAAACTGAATCAATAACATGATTTCACCTGTGGATGCTGTACGCAACATTAAGGTACGCAACAAACCTTCGTGTGCACGAGGATTAAAGAACGTCAATCCATTTGCGTTAGCAAAATCACGAACTTCATTTCTAATCGCATTCGATGGGTCTTCCTGCAAGTGACATTTAGAAATGTCAAGGATTTTGTCCCACATTTTTGGAATATGAAAACCTAGTGCATTTCTGTTGCCTAAATCTTCCGTGCTTCCTATTTCTTCTTCGGTTAACCAACGGCTGTTAGAAAACGAAAATTCCATTTTATTTCTGTAGAAAAACTTTTTCTCCGAACCTAAAATTGGTTCAAAATCCGGAAGTTCAATTTTCCCTATGCGTTGCAAGTGATTTTTAACCTCATTTTGTTTGTAAAACAACTGTTGGTCGTAATTCATATTCTGCCATTTACAACCACCACAAACACCAAAGTGTTGGCAAACTGGTTCTACACGGTGCTCAGAAAGTTCGTGAAATTTCACCGCTTTCCCTTCATAATACGCCTTACGTTTCTTAAACGTTTGTACGTCAACTACATCTCCAGGAACCACATTTGGTATGAAGACAACTTTCCCATCGGGAGCCTTCGCTACCGAAACGCCTTTTGCACCTGCATCAAGGACTTTTATCTGATGAAAGACAACTTTGTCTGTATTTTTTCTTCCCATGGCGCAAAAATAAGCGTTTGTAAACTTTTATAAATTCAAATTGCCAACTATTTTCAAAAAAGGGTAAAAATTATTTGAGCCCATTCCCGCTTTCCGCTACAAATCCTCGTTCCGCCAGCACAAATCCGGCTAGAAAAGGAGCTTCCTGCGGTCGCTCTTTTCTAGCACGGCTTTGTAAGCTGTCGCAACTCCGGGTTTTCCGCTTCAATCGGGGGCAGTCGTTTGGTGCTAAACAAGAACTCAATCTTTTCACAATGAAATATTTTATAAAAAATAAAACCATTAAGAAATTAAGTTTCATTAAGCAGTTCTACTTAATTTTTATTAATCTCTTAATGGTTCAAAAAACTTTTTCTTAGCGCCTTAGCGGTAAAGATTTTGTGCTCTTAGTGTTTAAACTATTATTTCTTCAAATATTCTTTCAATCCATAACTAGCCACAACACCTTCACCTGTAGCAGCAGCCACCTGAGCAATAGCTCCAAAACGACAATCACCAGCAGCAAAAACACCTGGAACACTTGTTTGATTCAGTCCTTTAGTCAATATATGTCCACTTTGCGATAGGTTTACGAATCCTTCAAAAGCTTTTGTATTAGGAATCAGACCTATGAAAGTAAAAACACCATCGGCTTTTAGCTCTTCGTCTTTCCCAGTGGCATTGTCTGTATAAATTAGTTTGTCAAAATTTCCTTTACTGTCGGCAACAAATTCTTTGGAAGTTTTGTTAAGGTAAACGTCAATATTTTTAAACGAACCCAGTTTTTCAATATAGATTTCATCAGCCGAGAATTTCTCGCTACGATGTACAATGCTCACTTTTTTACAGAAACCGGCTAAGAACATTCCTTCCTCTAAAGCGCTATTTCCTCCACCGATTACAATGACTTCTTTGTCTCTGTAAAAAGCACCATCACAAGTTGCACAATAATGAATGCCAGAACCTATCAATTCCATTTCTCCAGGAATCCCAAGGGTTCTGTACGTACTACCCGTACTTAATACAACCGATTTCGCCTTAAATTCATCCGACTTAGTATGGATTTTGAAATAGTTTAGATGTTTCTCAATACTAACGATTTCTATTCCCGTTTCTATTTTCGCTCCTAAAACTGATGCTTGTTCTTCCATTCGATCCATCAATTCAGGACCTGAAACTTCTTTGAAACCTGGATAGTTTTCAATTTTTTTGGTGATAAATGTATTTCCACCAATATTTTTCTTTTCTAGAATAATGCTGTCAAAACGATCTCTTTGCGTATATATAGCGGTCGTTAAACCTGCTGCTCCACCACCTACAATCAATACATCATAAATACGAGTATCAGTAACCTTATCAAGATTTAATAATTGCGTTAGTTTAGCATTATCAGGATTGGAGTAGGGCGTTTCATTGACTATAATAGTAGGAATAATTCTTTTGCCATTATTGACTTTCATTACATAATCACTTGCGCCATCAGTGGTTTCTACATCGATAAATTCAAAATTGATTTGGTTGTCTTGCAAGAAACGTTTGGCTCTTCGGCAATCAGGACACCAGTCCGCACCAAAGAGTTTGACTGTTCCTTGTTTGTTGATTCCTAGTTGCTCTGCTAATTCGTGATTTTGAGGATTACTCATCACTTTTTTATCAATAACAACAGTTGGAATAATTCTTTTTCCATTGTTGTATTCCTCTACAAGGTGAGAGGCATCTGGAGTGATGTCTAAATTGATGTATTCAAATTCAATATTGTTTTTGGTAAAAAACTCCTTTGTTCTTCGGCAATCAGGGCACCATTCTGCACCGTACATTTTTATGTTTTTTTGCATACCTGTGATTTTGTATAATTTATCTAACTATAAGGACGCTCTTCTTTGTGATTACTGACAGTTACCTTTTATAGATCAACTATTCAGAAAGTTTAAAGAAAGTCCAGATTGTAATCACAAATTACACAAATTATCACAATCAATCTGATGTTTTGTGTTTCTGAGTTAATAATTAGTTTGTTAAAGACTATTTTTTACTGAAGGTAGGTGAAATTTTAAAAAAAAAAACATTAAGAAATTAAGTTTAGTTAAGCAGTGTT
>NZ_JBAWDL010000003.1:0-1681 GCF_049590715.1 Flavobacterium sp. | reverse complement strand
TTGATGAATTGGAATCAGTAAAAAATATAAAAACACTCAAAAAACAAAAAGCGGATGGAGATCTTATGACCTACTCATCCGCTAATCTTTTTATAGACCATTTTGAGTCTACTTTTTCAGTGCCCTCTCTTTCGAACAGGACTTTTTATCTTAAGGGAAATAAAATTATTCTCCTTTTGGTTCTTCAGTAGCAGGAGCTTCTTCAGTAGTAGCTTCTGGTGCAACTTCTTCAGCAGTTTCAGCTTTCGCTTCTTTAGCTTTTGGAGCAGCAGCAGTTTTGCTTTTACCACGACGAGTAGTTTTCTTCTCTTCTTTAACTTCTACATCTTTACCGTAAACAGTATTGTAATCTACCAATTCAATTAAAGCCATTTCAGCGTTATCACCTGCACGGTTGTTTAATTTAATGATACGAGTGTAACCACCTGGACGGGTTGCAACTTTCTCAGCAATTTCGCGGAATAAAATAGTTACTACTTCTTTATCTTGTAAGTAAGCGAATACAGTACGACGTGAGTGAGTAGTATCACTTTTAGATTTAGTGATAATTGGCTCAACATAAGTACGTAAAGCTTTTGCTTTAGCTAAAGTTGTTGTAATTCTTTTGTGCAAAATAAGTGATGAAGCCATATTAGCTAACATCGCTTTTCTGTGGCTTGCAGTTCTACCTAAGTGGTTTACTTTTTTACCGTGTCTCATTGTTTTTTAATTGAGTGTATACCGTCTCGTTGCAATTAAGCTGAGGGAATTATACACTGTGAAATAATAATTTATTATTAAAGAAATAAGTTATAAGTTTTACGTAATACGTATCAATTATAACCCACAACTCTTACTCTTCGTCTAACTTAAATTTAGACAGGTTCATACCAAATGATAAACCTTTTGATTTTACAAGTTCTTGAATCTCTGTTAAAGATTTTTTACCAAAGTTTCTGAATTTTAACATATCAGCAACATCGTAAGATACTAAATCAGCTAAAGTGCGAATATCAGCCGCTTTTAAGCAGTTTAATGCTCTAACTGAAAGATCCATATCAACTAATTCAGTTTTAAGGATTTTACGCATATGTAAAATTTCCTCATCAACTTCTTTAGTTTCCTCTTTAGCTTGAGATTCTAATACTAAGTTCTCATCAGAGAATAACATAAAGTGTTGGATAAGAATCTTAGCCGCTTCTTTTAATGCTTCTTCTGGGTGAATTGAACCATCAGTAGAAATATCTAATACCAATTTCTCGTAATCCGTTTTTTGTTCAACACGGAAGTTTTCAATTGTGTATTTTACGTTTTTCATTGGAGTGTAAATCGAATCGATAGCGATAACACCTACAACAGCATCAGCAACTTTATTCTCTTCAGCAGGTACATAACCACGTCCTTTATTGATGGTTAACTCTACTTCTAAAGTAACAGATTTATCCATGTTGCAAATTACATGCTCAGGATTTAAAACTGTAAAGTTATTAGAGAATTTAGTGATATCACCAGCCTTGAATTGATCTTGACCGTTAACAATGATGAAAACTTTTTCAGCATCACCAGAATCACCTGTTTTCTTAAAACGTACTTGTTTTAAGTTTAAGATAATATCAGTTAAATCTTCTACAACACCTTTCATGGTAGAAAACTCATGCGAAACGCCTGAAAAACGAATAGTAGTAATAGCATAACCTTCTAA
>NZ_JBAWDL010000002.1:0-3967 GCF_049590715.1 Flavobacterium sp. | reverse complement strand
ACAAAATATTCCAATTTCTTGAGGTGTTCTAGTTTAGCATTACAAAAATATTTCATCTCAAATTTATAATCGTCCAAAGGATGTCCTGAGATGTAAATCCCCACAACTTCTTTTTCTTTAGCTAGTTTTTCCATCGTGCTCCAGTCTTCGCAAGGCGGCACAACAGGCTCAGCAATTTGAACATCACTGGCTTCACCAAACAAACTTACTTGAGAGGAATTCTCGTTTTCTTGGAACTTGGCACCATAACGAATCGCTTTTTCATAAAAGGTAATGTTGTCACCTTCCGTGTGGAAATATTGAGCTCGGTGGGTATCACTAAAACAATCAAAACCTCCAGCAAGTGCCAAATTTTCAAATGCTTTTTTATTGGCAGCGCGCAAATCAATCCGTTTGGCAAGATCAAAAATAGACTTATAATTTCCATCTTTTCTGTTTTCAACAATCGTAGCTACCGCTCCAGAACCAACACCTTTTACAGCACCCATTCCAAAACGTACCGCATAGTTTTCGTTTACGGTAAATTTATAATAGGATTCGTTTACATCTGGACCTAAAACCTGCAAGCCCATTCGCTTACATTCTTCCATAAAAAACGAAACCTGTTTGATGTCATTCATGTTATTCGAAAGTACCGCTGCCATATATTCAGCCGGATAATGCGCTTTTAAGTAGGCTGTTTGATAGGCAATCCAAGCATAGCAAGTGGAGTGAGACTTATTAAAGGCGTAACTCGCAAAGGCCTCCCAGTCTTTCCAGATTTTCTCTAAAACCACCGCATCATGACCTTTTTCTGAAGCTTGTGCAACGAATTTAGGCTTCATTTTATCAAGGACTTCTTTTTGTTTCTTACCCATCGCTTTACGCAAAACGTCGGCCTCACCTTTGGTAAATCCTGCCAAAGACTGAGACAAAAGCATCACCTGCTCTTGGTAAACGGTAATTCCGTAGGTTTCCCCAAGGTATTCCTCGCAGGCATCTAAGTCATATTTAATTTCCTCTTCGCCATTTTTTCGTCGAACGAAAGACGGAATATATTCCAAAGGCCCTGGTCGGTACAAGGCATTCATCGCAATCAAATCTCCAAATACTGTAGGTTTTAATTCCTTCATGTATTTTTGCATTCCGGGCGACTCGTATTGGAAAATTCCGACGGTTTCTCCACGCTGGAATAATTCGTATGTCTTTACATCGTCAATAGGGAAGGTATCGGGATCAAGTGTGATTCCGTTACGGTATTTCACTAATTTGACCGTGTCTTTTATCAACGTTAGGGTCTTTAAACCCAAGAAATCCATCTTCAACAATCCAGCACTTTCGGCTACGGAGTTGTCAAACTGGGTCACATATAAATCTGAATCTTTAGCGGTAGTAACGGGAACAAAATTCGTAATATCCGAAGGTGTGATAATCACCCCACAAGCATGGATTCCTGTATTTCGCATCGAACCTTCCAAGATTTTCGCTTGCTGAATGGTTTCTCCAGCCAAACTATCTTCATTAGCAATGGCGATTAATTCTTTGACCAATTCAAATTCGTCCGCTCCTTTTAAAGCTTTCTTAACCTCGTCTTCTGATTCAGAAAGGAAACGGGCTAAATTCCATTTTCCAGGCATCATAGCCGGAATTAATTTGGCAATTCTATCGGCTTCAAAAAGAGGTAAATCCAATACACGAGCGGTATCACGAATAGCAGATTTTGTTGCCATTTTACCGTAAGTAATAATTTGAGCCACCTGATTAGCACCGTATTTATTGATTACATAATCCATAACACGACCACGACCTTCATCATCAAAATCGATATCAATATCGGGCATGGACACACGATCCGGATTCAAGAAACGCTCAAAAAGCAAGTCGTACTTAATAGGATCAATATTGGTAATACCTAAACAATAGGCCACGGCAGATCCCGCTGCCGAACCCCTTCCTGGTCCAACGGAAACATCCATCTCTCTAGCCTTGGCAATGAAATCCTGTACAATCAAGAAATATCCAGGATATCCTGAATTTGAAATGGTTAATAATTCAAAATCCAATCGTTCTTGAATGGATGCTGTAATTTCGCCATAGCGTTTTTTGGCTCCTTCAATAGTTAGATGACGTAAATATTTGTTTTCTCCACGTACACCGCCATCGGCCTCATCTTCAATAACAACAAATTCCTCGGGAATATCATATTTAGGAAGCAAAACGTCTCGATATAATGAGTACGGTTCGACTTTGTCAATGACTTCTTGAATGTTGATTATGGCTTCGGGTAAATCAGCAAATAATTGCTTCATCTCTTCCCCCGACTTATAATAATACTCTTGATTAGGCAAACCATAACGATAGCCACGACCACGACCAATAGGCGTTGCTTGTTTTTCACCGTCTTTTACACAGAGTAAAATATCATGAGCATTAGCGTCTTCTTTATTAACGTAGTAGGTATTGTTTGTCGCAATTATTTTAACGTCATGTTTTTTGGCGAAAGCCAAAAGAGTTTGATTCACTCGATTTTCATCTTCTTGATTGTGACGCATCAATTCCAAATAGAAATCGTTACCAAATTGCGCTTTCCACCAAATCAACGCTTCTTCGGCTTGGTTTTCACCAATGTTTAGAATCTTACTCGGGATTTCTCCATATAAATTTCCCGAAAGCACCATGACATCTTCCTTGTACTTTTCGACAATAGTTTTGTCAATTCTAGGTACATAATAAAAACCATCAACATTGGCTATAGAAGCCATTTTGGCCAAATTATGATATCCTTTTTTATTTTTAGCCAATAGCACCACTTGGTAGCCATTGTCTTTTTTGGACTTGTCTTTGTGGTTTTCGCAAATGTTGAATTCGCACCCTACAATCGGTTTGATTTCGGTTTCGGTAGGTTCTTCGCCATTTTCAATTAGTTCCTTGTTTTTGGCTGCTGCAGCTTTGGTGTGATTCATTACCGCACTCACAAAGTGAAAAGCCCCCATCATATTAGCCGTATCCGTCATAGCAACGGCTGGCATTTTGAATTTGGCGGAAGCCTTAACAATATCATTAACGCCAATGGTCGATTGTAAAACCGAAAACTGGGTATGATTGTGCAAATGTGCAAAAGGCACATCGGTAAGAATCGCTTTGTTCTCTGAAAGGTCTTGCTTAGAAACTGTTTGTGTTTCTCTCTTGCTCAGTTGCTCTCGGATTTTGTCCGATGCCGCTTTTAAGTTGATGTGTTTTAATCCAATGAGTTGGATTTCTCTTGGATTTTTTTCCTTGAAATTTTTAAAATAATCCGCAGGAACATCAAGCTCTTCTTTCGTGAAAATATCTCTACGAATTAACTCTAGAAAACAACGAGTGGTTGCCTCGACATCGGCAGTAGCGTTGTGTGCTTCTGAGAAAGGAACGTTAAATAAATAACTATGTAATTCGGTCAGCGTAGGCAATTTGAATTTTCCACCACGACCTCCGGGCAATTGTAATAAGGATGCCGTAACTTCTGTACAAGTGTCTAAAACGGGCATTGTAGCCATCGGGCTTTCAACTCCCATTCGATGAAACTCAGCTCCCATAATATTGACATCAAAACCTAGATTTTGACCCACAATAAATTTGGATTTGCTTAATGCAATATTGAATTTCTCTAAAACTTCTGCAAGCGAGATACCATCGGCTTGGGCTAATTCGGTCGAAATTCCGTGGATACGTTCTGCATCATAGGGAATATTAAATCCATTAGGTTGTACTAAATAATCTTGGTTTTCAACAAGATTTCCCATTTCATCGTGCAACTGCCAAGCAATCTGAATACAACGAGGCCAGTTATCAGAATCGGTGATAGGAGCATTCCAGTTTTTAGGTAATCCAGTAGTTTCGGTATCGAATATTAAGTACATAGTTGCAGATGCGATAGTTGTAAATTTTAAAAATCATGAAAAGTGAATTTCAAATTTAGGGAATTTTTTTAAGGCAATCTACTTTAACT
>NZ_JBAWDL010000001.1:0-1838 GCF_049590715.1 Flavobacterium sp. | reverse complement strand
TATTTATACGGATGCAAAGTGGGTAGATTCACATAATCCTAAGAACCTATTACTAGATGTAACTTTGTAAAAACATTAAAAGTTATAGTCATGAAAACAATAGCGTTAATTTTAGGATTTTTAGTAGTTTCTTTTAGTGCGGTGGCACAAGAGGAAACTAGTGTGAAACAGAGTGATTTAAAAGGTCCAGCTTTTAAAAATTATAAATCTTGGATGCACAAAACAGTGCCAACAAAAATATATTCAGAAAACAATAAAGCAGTGCTCCAAGGACCAGCGTATAAAAATGCGCAACCGTTGAAAAACACTTCAAAAGATCTTGTTGCAGTAAAAATAGGGAATTCTGAAAGACAAAAGTTGACTGGGCCAGCCTATAAAAACTATCAACCATGGAAAAATACTTCAAAACAAGACCTGGTTGCAGTGAAAACAGTTGATACTGAAAGATAAAAGTTATTCTAAAAGATATTTGAGTTCCTTACAAAGCAAAATAGGGATTGTGAGTTAGTCCCTATGTTTAGAAAATCAAAAACCTTTAGCTTTGGCTAAAGGTTTTTTTGTACGTGAAATATCTGTCTTAGCTTAACGATTAATTGAATTACATTCCTACAAACGGATCGACACCATTATTTATCTCTTCGATAGATTGTCCTATAGTAATGTTTTCTATATTTAAATCAATTAATCCTTTGTGACTAGTAGCGATTTTGACATGGTTTGGAAATATTTTCCAATCTTCCCAACTAGTTTCTAGTCCACCTACAGGGATGACGCTAACCCACATTTGCCATGCTTTCGGTACATAATACTCGTCTACAAACCACAAGTAGGAGTCACCCGGTGTACTTCCGCCAGAAGCATAGGTAATGAGTAGCGCTTCCTGATTGTCTAGCATTACAATACTTCTAGTAGTTCCAGCATCTCGCAATTTGAAAGGAGCAATTAGCCAGAAGGAATCGTTGTTAAAATAGTCGTTTGCTTTTTGTATGGCCTCAGCCTTATCTGTTTCGGTCAGTTTTTGATCGTTTTCATAAGCGACGCCTTCTTGGGTTTTAGTATTGTAAAGCACTGTTTTATCATCCCATTTTACTTGGACTAAATTACGTTTCTTGTCCCAAAGATAATGATGGTTGCCTACAAATGTAAAAGCAACTGCTGCAGTGCTATCCCAAGCTTTTTGGTTGATGGCAGCTTGAATTTTATCTGTAAGTTCTTCGGCTTTTGGACCTTGTTGTCCTTCTGGGATTGGTTTACTGATATAATATAAAAATGCTGCGGTACTGATTATTATAAAAAGAAGAAGGGCTGCTATTATTTTGAGAACTTTTTTCATGAAATAGATTTTGAAAATCAATCCAAAATTAATGAAATAACATCAGTAGGACGCGTTCTGTCAGGAATTATTAAACACAACAAAGGGTTTCGTTATTAAAACAAAACCCTTTTTGTCCAAATGGTGGTATTTACTATTTAATGGTTGCCCATTTTTTGTCAATCGTTTTAAGATATTTAGCTTCGTCTTTGTTCCAAATATCTAAAGTGTTTACTTGTTGACCATTGAAATCTCCATTGAAGAACAGGTATAATTTGTTGTCTACAATTTTGAAAGTCTCTGGATTGATTGAAAATTTTGAATCTTTTTCAGCTACACCCCAAGCGCAGTATCCATTACATTCAGGAAGGTATTTGTTAGGATTTGCTTTGAATGCTTTTGCATTGGCTTTCGAACTGAAATAATATCTTGTTTTGCCTATTTTTTCAGTTTGAGCGGCATTCCCTTTAACAGCTTTGTGATCTTTGAAATACGATACTACGTCATAACCACCTATGGCTAAACC